>NZ_JBWYIJ010000003.1:0-280872 GCF_056779695.1 Acinetobacter sp. 25-47-122 | reverse complement strand
ATCAATAGTACCTAAAGGGTACCAATCTTGGCTCATCAATTACTGACAAAAAATTTGCTCAAATAAACTTCGAGAAATTTCTACCAATTATTAATGATAATATATATCGATCAATCAACCAGTAAAAATCCACACAAGTTGTTCTTCATAATCTCTTAATGATCTTCTTAATGCTTCGTCAGCATCAAGCTAGGTCGGCTATATTACCCTTTCTTTTCAGAAAGTCAACTAGCAATGTTAATTTATTTTCTAACTCATTCTCAAAACCTAGATCCAACCTATTCAGCTAAACCTTTGTTTTTCAACAAGTTTTAATCAACATCACCGCCGATGGATGTGCATTCTACAGCATTCCTCCCCCAATGCAACCATGTTTTTTAAATATTTAAAAAAAATATGATTAACTGGATATTTATTGTTCAATTTACGTGATTTTTATGCTTTTGGAGCTATTTTTTAAGCGTGCATGGCACAATACTTGCAAAATTATCCATTAATTTTTCATCTTTATTAATTTCTTGCCACTTTAAACTACGGCAATCTATATATTCACAATACCCAGATTGTCCTTCTTCTTGAATTCCATCAATCTGCACCTCATAACTAAAACTACCTACATAACCTGCGGCAAGACCGAATTTAAAATCTCCACGACTTTCACCTTTCACGATTATTTTTCTTTTTTTATTTTCAAATGACCATTCAAATACGCGCGCTAAATACATCTCATGTCCATTAGGGGTTTTTACTTTTGGGTATACACGATGGACTTTGAAATAAACATCATCAAACATTTCAGATGTCTGAGCTTTTAAATCTCTTAAATACATCCTTGATTGCACAATTTGATTTAAACCATTGCGTATATGAGCAAGAAGTAACTGCCTTTGGTCGATTAAGTTAATTATCTGATAGGTAAAAAAATGAAGCGGTAGATAAGGAATATTGATCGCTCTGGCAAATTCAAATGATCCTAACTGGTCAATTTTATATGTTTGTTCTTTATAGGTTACTGTTCCTTTGCATTGACACACTAATGACCAGTGATCAAATAAACCTAATTTTAGTTTGGTAAAGTGCGAAATAATTGGTTGAGTTTGAATACTCAGATCAACGGAAAGTTCATTGTCCTTTCTTATTAATTTGAAGTTTGGGATTGAGCCTTCTAGTTGCTCTCTTTGTCCAAATACAAATTTATTCTCTTTAATCTCGCAATCATTGATGATTGAATAACCATGAAAATGTCCAACCATATGTGGACTAATGCTCGTAATGAGTGAAACAGTATCCAAGGCTTTTGTTTTAATTGCATAATCATTACGCAGCATTGGAACATTCGGCTGTCCGATAATGGTTAAAAAATTAAAATAATGAAGTGGAGATGGTAATCCTGGAATCATCAATCCTTGATGGATAATTTTATAGATTCCTCGTGGACCGTGATAATCCAACCGAAGAGGAAAAGGAGCCTGATTCAGCTGTTTTGAATCGTCCGCTAAACTCATCAACAACTGCATATCAAACTCCTTTTTTATTTATCTTGTTTTTTCTCGAGCCAAAAATGTAGTGACGAAACCTGAAAGTGCATAAATAATCGAAAGCACTAAAATACCAACAGGAATATTGTACGTAATCGCAGCAAAGATAAACACAACAATAGGCAAGACTGCAAACGGCACACGTTTACGATCTACGGTTTTAAACGAATAGTATTTAATATTCGAAATCATCAGCAAGCCAACTGCAATAATAATGACTGCATTTATCGTCTGAATCATTGGATCAGATAGGACAAAAATTTCAGGGAAATCACGCCCCACCCAAACCAAAGAAATGATCATTACTGCGGCTAGAGGACTAGCTACACCAATAAAATAGCGTTTATCAACCACACCTATTTGCACATTAAAACGTGCCAATCGGAATGCAGCACAAGCAGTATAGACAAAACATGCAGCCAAACCGATTCGACCTAGATCATGGAGGCTCCAGCTATACATCAAAATTGCAGGCGCAACACCAAATGCCAACATATCTGATAATGAATCAAACTGCTCACCAAAAGGGCTTTGCGCTCCAATTGCTCGTGCGACCCGACCATCTAAACCATCAAATAAAGCAGCGATAAAAATGGCATAAATGGCTTGTGTGAATTCGCCATTCATACTTGCAATAATTGAGTAAAACCCTGACAACAATGCCGCAGTAGTAATCAGATTTGGCCACAGATAAATCCCACGACGCTTAACCTTTTGCCCTTCTTGCGTATGTTCCTCTTCTTCAACTTCGAAAGTAATACCATCAAAGCCCGGAACATTTCTTGGAGAAGATTCAGTTTCAGGTTTATTTATATTTGTCATTGTCATTCGTCCTAACTGTAGCCTTATCTCTCAATATTCTTATTCGCCGACCAACCAACGAACGGCAGCATGACCACCATTTTCACTCATTCTTAAGTGCGGGAAAAGCCATTGCAATGCTTCATCTGCATCTTCAGAAAACTTCCAAGGTGGATTAATCACTAATAAACCACAACCGTTTAATCCTACAGGTGTATCGTCTGGCCATACACATACTTCACAAACCAATTGACGGCGAATACCAGTCTTAATCATTTTTTTCTCAAAACGATCAATCATTGCACGGTCTTTAATTGGGTACCAAATTGCAAATACGCCTGTAGGCCATTTCTTATATGCCGTAGCGATGAGTTCAACCAACTGCGGAAAATCCTTTCGCTCCACCTCATATGGTGGATCAATCATGACCAATCCACGTTTTTCTTTAGGAGGAATCACACCGAGCAAACCTTCATAAGCATCACGCTCATGCAAACCTGCACGACGATCACGCACATTCATATAAAGTTGCTGAAATACATCTCGTTGCATCTCAAAAATTGTTGCTTTATCTGTTTCACGCATTCCTTCCAAAGCGAACCATGGCGAACCCGGATAAGCGCCTTTTCCGGCACCTGCACGCATATCTTCTACAACTTTAAGATATTGCTTAACACCTTCAGGGGCATTACGCTTAATTGAGTCATCGAGTTTAACTAAACGGTGAATACCATTTAAAAACTCTCCCGACTTCTGTGCTGCAGACGTTGATAAATCGTATTTACCTGCACCACCATGTGTATCAATGTAACGATACGGCTTATCTTTTTGATTAAGACGTGACAAAATCTGAAGCAACAATACATGCTTCATGACATCGGCAAAGTTTCCAGCATGGAAATGGTGACGGTAATTCATGTTTCAATTATTCCTAAGATCAACAATCATTTTAACATGAAAAAGTGTTTCATTCAGAATCGATTATTACTCTAAAATAGCTGACCTTTTTTTTATACAGTAAATAGCGAGATAAATATGGAAGCAGTTGTCATCCCAGGGGATTGGAATGTTGATCAAATCCTTGATGATTTAGATCAACATGGCTTCAGTATCATCGATCATGCATACCCACCAAACTATTTAAAAAACGTTGTAAATGAATGCCAAATCCATCTCGATGATTTTCGAAATGCAGCAATTCAAAATGGCATTGTCAGCACAATCCGCAGCGATCACATTTTGTGGTTATATCCAAAACTATCAATTTCCCATCAACACATAAAAACCTTAGATTTACTCTCTCAGGAATTAAATCGTGCATTTTATTTAGGCATTCAAGAAGTCGAAGCCCACTTCGCTTGTTATAATCCTGGTGATTTCTATGCTTTACATCGAGACAACCCTCAAGGCAAAAATGGTCGTGTGATGTCGACAGTTTTTTATTTGCATGA
Source organism: Acinetobacter sp. 25-47-122 (assembly GCF_056779695.1). Taxonomy (NCBI): domain Bacteria; kingdom Pseudomonadati; phylum Pseudomonadota; class Gammaproteobacteria; order Moraxellales; family Moraxellaceae; genus Acinetobacter; species Acinetobacter sp. 25-47-122. The sequence continues at coordinate 277,082 of NZ_JBWYIJ010000003.1, read as the reverse complement.
GGAATGGCATCAGCATTGGGGTGGTCAACTAAAGCTCCAAGATAAGAATAATCAGTGGCATATTATTGAACCTAAACCTAATCGCATCGCTCTATTTCAAAGCGATTTATTACATGAAGTTCTTGTTGCACACCACCAACGTCTTTCGATTACAGCTTGGTTAAGGACCGCACGAACTTTAATTTAGCGCTTTATTTTTTCGAAGTTGCCTCCATATAGGTTTTAAACCTGATGAGGACTCATCCATGCAATCAAATACCAAGCTAATTATTCAACGCATTGGTGAAACAGACCAACTTTACTTACAAAAAAATACGCCTGAGCTTGCCTTTGAACGTGCCGAATTGCGTTTAGAGCTGGTCAGTATGAGTAAGCTTCGTCAGGAACAAATTCATTTTCTTCAAGAAGCGATTGTTCTTCTTGAACAAGGTCGAGTAGATTTCGAAGAAATGCCAATGCGTTTGTATATTAATCTTACCCTGATGTTAGCCAGAGCCTACATGATGTATTTTGAGATTACTCAAGATGAAAAATTTGCGATCATCACTCAGCAAATTTTAAAATCATTAACATCGACCAATCATAGTGATGTTTATTTTAATCTGGCTTATGCTTGCGCTTCTCGTAAAGAATCAGCACTTACACGCCATTGGCTAAATAAATATTTTAAAACTATTGATCATGATTTAGAGGTGATAAGAACTCACCCTGCTTTCAAACAATTTCATGACCAAGAGTGGTTTATCCAGTTAACCAAACCTAAGATGCATTAAAAAAAGCCCCATGAAAGGGGCTTTTTTTTAGGCCATTCTTAATTTATATGCATCCATATGTAATTGTTGATTAAGTTCATCTATCCATATTGCCCAATCATCATCTTGTACTAAATGACTAATTAAGAAGTCACGCTGACCTTTATTCCAAAATGGTGCATCATGTAAATTTTGTTGCGCGGAAAGCTGATGTGTACGGATATAGAGTTCAATTGCCGCTGGACTATTTGCCAACCCCAATTGAGAAAATAATAACGCTAAGGAAGGTTTATGTTCCATCAAGAGACTCCCCTTATCAGATTTTAATAAAATTATTATTTAAATAACTTATAAAAAATCCATGAAAAAACCCAGCTTTTAGTCTGGGTTTATTGTTTCAATTTGTGATTATATTTTCATCACTTTGTATCGTTTGTGAGCTGCTCACTCAATTGGTCAATGACAATGGCCCATTCATTATCTTTTTTCCAATGACTAATAATAAAATCGCGTTGCGATGGATTCCAAAAATCAGCTTCATGCATCGGCGTATTGGGATCAAGCCGATGTGTTTGTATAAAGTGATCAATCCCTTCAGGTGAGCTATCTAAGCCCAATTGCTCAAAAAGTAATTCTTGATTTACTTCCATATCCAACATGGATTGCTCCTTGAATTTTCATGATTTTGTTCAAGATAACATGTCAGTACAAAGTTCTATGTAGAAGGATTTCTTAAGCATTGTTAAGTTTTGTGCATTAAAAAAGCACTCCATTCGGAGTGCTTTTTTAATTTAGTTGAAAACTAAATTATTTAACCATGTCAGCAATCGCTGCACGTTCTTCTTCTAACTCATTAAGCGTGAAGTTGATACGCTCACGGCTGAATTCGTCAATTTCAAGACCTTGAACGATTTTGTACTCGCCATTTTCACAAGTTACAGGGAAACCGAACATTACGCCTTCAGGGATACCGTAAGAACCATCAGAAGGAATACCCATAGTTACCCATTCGCCGTTTGTGCCAAGAGCCCAATCGCGCATATGGTCGATTGCAGCGTTTGCAGCAGAAGCAGCAGAAGAAAGACCACGTGCTTCGATGATCGCAGCACCACGCTTACCAACAGTTGGAAGGAATACGTCTTTATTCCATGCAGCATCGTTGATTTTGTCTTTTAAGCTTTCGCCGTTTACATTAGCAAAACGGTAGTCAGCATACATTGTTGGAGAGTGGTTACCCCAAACTGTCATGTTTTTGATGTCTGAAACTGCAACACCAGCTTTTTGAGCAAGTTGAGTTAACGCACGGTTGTGGTCAAGACGTAACATTGCTGTGAAGTTTTTCGCTGGAAGATCTGGAGCAGATTTCATTGCGATATAAGCATTCGTGTTAGCAGGGTTACCTACAACAAGAACTTTAACGTCACGGCTAGCAACTTCGTTAAGCGCTTGACCTTGACCGATGAAGATTTCACCGTTGACTTTAAGAAGGTCAGCACGTTCCATACCAGGACCACGTGGACGTGAACCAACAAGAAGCGCGTAGTCAGCATCTTTGAATGCAACTTTAGGATCATCAGTACCGATCATGCCAGCCAACAATGGGAAAGCACAGTCGTCAAGTTCCATCATCACGCCTTTAAGCGCTTGTTGAGCTTTCTCAACAGGAATTTCTAATAATTGAAGAATAACTGGTTGGTCTTTACCCAACATTTCACCGCTAGCGATACGGAATAAAAGGCTGTAACCAATTTGACCAGCAGCGCCAGTAACGGCAACGCGAACAGGTTGCTTCATGTAATTATCTCCAGTTGAGAGGATAGTCAATGCGATTAAATAGCTGTTCTATCTAATCTTAATAATCATAAACGGCGAAGATTGTACTCCAATACTTTGACAGATGCATTGAAAAGAGAATGAATTTCAACAAAAGTCTGATAGGAAATATAAATTAACTTCGCGGAAATAAATTAGTAGGCGCCCTCTATGTCAAATCTATTTGGGCAGGTCGAGACAATATCAGACGCACATGACTTGAATTGACCATTCGTGCGATAACAGATTTCAACCCCCGTTAACACTGGGCGACCATTTAAGCTTTGGCATTGAAATTCAATACCTTTGCTGGGTAATTTTGGGTTGAGTTTGATGAATTGTGATCGTAATGTCGCCATAGAGACTGTTTTACGATCCACTCCTGTTAAGGAATCAGGAACTTTTAATTGGTCTGCATGATTAATAATGGTACGAAAATACTGACTGGCATTCATTGGAACGCAACCACCATAGTTGGCCCACAGCCTAATTCTAGCCTGCTCATCAGGCATCACCCTAGCAACAACCCTCTTCTGTAGCGGTGCCAAGGTGGCAGATGAACTCGTTTGGCAATCATGACGACTGGTTTCTGGGATAAGACCCTTTATCGTAAGTGAATATCCTTCTAGGCATTTACGGTGTTTCGCTTTTGTTCGATCTAATGCACAAATGGCAGGTGTCATCTGTACTTGAAGCACATATCCTTGTAAACCTTTCCCTGATGCCATCACATCTGCTGAACACAACAAAGCCCCTACGCTCAAACTACTGAGGAGGTAAGTGTGTTGACAACTAAACAGCAGTTTTGTGTGATTCATCAAAGCTCACAAAAGTAGTTGAAATGCTATTGCGTATTTCTTACTGGAATAGGCGGCATACGACTTTCGATCGCTTGCGGCCCCTGTCCAAGCAATACACCATAATGAGCAGCATTGGTCATAACTTTCTTCACATAGTCACGTGTTTCATGAAGTGGTATTGACTCTGTGTATTGATCCGCCGCAATGCTTTTGAACTCTGGTTGCCAACGGCGTGCTCTAGTCAGTCCTGCATTATAACCAGCCGTAGCCAGAACTGGACTGTTACTCAGCATACCTTGAATCATTGACAGGTAATATGTCCCATAACGAATATTGGTATTCGGATCGGATAATGCAGCAGGATTATACGTTTCACCCATTTTTCGTGCCACATCTTTTGCTGTTGCAGGCATAATTTGCATCAATCCACCAGCACCTACATGTGAACGAGCCGTGGTCACAAAGCGACTTTCTTGACGCATTAAACCATAAGCCCACGAAGGATCAATCCCTGCATTTTTACTATGCGTCACCACTAGATTTTGATGTGGTGTCGCATAACGATATGCATAGTTATGACGTTTAAGTGTTCTTTCCGCCGCATAAATAGCACGGTCATACCACCCCATTTCTGTGGCACGTTTTGCCGCAGCCAGTAATAGACCATCATCTTGCTTAAGATAAGCTTGGCGGACAGCCCAATTCCATTCACGATTTGTGTAAGTTGCTGAAGCATTGATATTGCGTAATGCAAAAGCACGTCTAAAGTGAATATCTTGATCTAAACGTTGAATATCTTGTGCGCTTGGTTGAGCACGATCATGTGCTTCATTATAACGAATACCTAAATGGTCTTTTGCCAACAGATTGTGATAATCATCGCCAGCGGCAGCTAATCGTTGATAAATACTTTTTGCAGCTTGCTTGGAAGTTTGGTCTTTACGATTTTCATATGCTCTCGCCATCCAATATTGCCAGCGATCTTCTTGTTTTTGCGTAACGCTCATACTATCTATGGCTCGCAACACACTTTCCCACTCACCAAAACGAATCGCTTGACGCGCGTAAATTTCAGCCTCTTCTGGTGTAAAAGGCACGCCATAACTGTAATCAAAGTTCTTCAGCACTTCAGGATTAAAATTATTTTTCATCACTGTCGTGCCTCCAATATACGCCACCGTGCGGTACATATACTTTTGAACATCTGCAGGAACACCTTGCACGACACGAGGAAGATTTTGAAGCGCCGTGTTCAAGTCAGCATCTGCAGCACGACCTAAAGCAAACACCAAATAAGCATAATCTACTGTTGTTCCTTTGGTCGCAGACCATAAATAATTCAAAGGATCTGCCTGAATTTGATTTAATTGTGCTAATGACAAGTTTAAACCCAGAGTTTGTGCTGTTGCGATCGCTTGACCAGACTGTCCCGCTCTAAGTTGCGCATACAGGCGCTGTTGACGATCTGTGGTGGTGAGTAAGGGACTACTTAGCATTAAGCGACCTAAACCATTACACGATTCTGGCTGCGATTCTGTTGTAAACCAGACATCTTTGTATTCAGCGTATACCAATGTATCGCCATTTTTTGCTCTTACTTGCGCAACCGCACAGCTTTCAGCTTGATCAGGATTGGTGACATAAGGTAAAACAGGTTGAGCTGTCTTGAAATCTGCTTGTTTTACCTTTTCTTCGACATAATCAGCAGCTAATTTTTCAGCCATTGCAGATTGAGGATAGCGCTGTGCAAAGCTGATAATATTCGTTGCAGGTTGGAAGCCTAAATTATTATTCAACATCCAATATTCTGGATAATATCCAAGCGCATCATTTTGCATTGCAGAACGATAATATTCGAGCTGAGCTGTATTACCCGAGTTCGCAAATTTAATCGCCTCATTAAATTGCTCTTCAGCCGCATGAGCAACGGGCAAACAACCTAGTGTTATCAGCCCCATTAAATATTGTTTTAACTGTTTTTGCTTCACTGCTTTTTTTAACACGCTTCTCTTCTCAACTTTAACTCGTCGCTACATTTGGACATGCTTTTTTGCATGATCAACTCTTTTGCAGCGCTTGGCAATTTTAAAATGTATTTTAAATACTCTAATGATCAAGTACTGTTCTGTTATGTAAAGCGCTGATTAACCACTATTATTTTAAAGTATTTTTACTGTAAATCCATAAACTTGATCTGATTTATATATTTGTTCAACCCGTAGTACAAATACTGTAAAATAGCTCGCTTTTATCGAGTGTGGGATTCCCCCATACTTCACCGGAACATATTTATCCCTTTTTATAGGATAGGAGCCTTCATGACGGTTCAAACCTTCATTCCGAATAGTGCCCCAGCTGCCTCAGAAAACACTGTTACCCAGCCACAGCACACCCCAGCCATCGATGGTGCAGTCAAAAAACTGTATATCGAAACGCAAGGGTGTCAGATGAATGAGTATGACAGTCATCGTATGGCCGACTTGCTAGGTGATTCACACGGTTATGTATTAACAACAGACCCTGCTGATGCAGATATTCTTTTAATGAATACCTGTTCAATTCGTGAAAAAGCGCAAGAAAAAGTATTTTCAGAATTAGGTCGCTGGCGCAAGCTGAAAGAAAAAAATCCTGATTTGGTGATTGGTGTAGGTGGATGTGTTGCATCTCAAGAAGGTGACAATATCCAAAAACGTGCACCTTATGTCGACATGGTATTTGGTCCACAAACACTTCACCGTTTGCCACAAATGCTTGATCAGCATACGGATCAAATTGAAAAGCCGAAAAAAGAGAAAATCAAACTGGTAGACATCTCATTTCCAGATATCGAAAAGTTCGACTTCTTACCTGAACCTCGCGTTGAAGGTTATAAAGCTTTCGTATCGATTATGGAAGGCTGTTCAAAATACTGTTCATTCTGCGTGGTGCCATACACTCGTGGTGAGGAAGTATCTCGTCCCCTAGATGATGTACTTGCTGAAATTGCTGGTCTTGCGGAAAAGGGCGTACGTGAGGTTTCTTTACTCGGTCAAAACGTAAATGGTTACCGCGGAGAAACATTCGAAGGTGAAATCTGTACGTTTGCTGATCTTCTTCGTCTAGTGGCGGAAATTCCAGGCATTGGTCGTATTCGCTATACGACATCTCATCCATTAGAATTCAATGATGACCTTATCCAATGCTATCGTGACCTACCACAGATGGTTTCTCACCTTCATTTACCAGTTCAAAGTGGTTCAAATGATGTATTGAAGGCGATGAAGCGTAACCACACGATTGACGTTTATATCGATAAGATTGCTAAATTACGCCAGGTACGCCCTGATATGCATTTGTCTTCAGACTTTATTATTGGCTTCCCTGGTGAAACTGATGCTAACTTTGAAGAGACATATCAATTTATTCAAGACTTAGATTTTGATCATTCTTATAGTTTCATCTACTCGAAACGTCCTGGTACACCAGCATCAGAGCTGGAAGATTTAACACCTGAAGATGTTAAAAAAGAGCGCTTGGCTAAAGTTCAACAATGGATTAAGCAGTCAAGTATCCAAAAAACTGATGCTATGCTTGGTACTGTCCAACGTGTGCTCATTGAGAGCGTTTCAAAACACGATCCAAACTTATTGGTAGGAACCGCAGACAATACACGTTTAGTAACATTTATTGGTGATGCCTCTTGGCTTGGACGCTTTGCAGAGATTGAGATTACAGAGATTAAAACCTTAAATTTAGTTTACGGTGAACTCTTGAATCTTGAACCTGACGTGGCGTAATGTAGAGGTATAGATTAATAGACTCTAAAGGAAATCTCTTGACTGCAGCGATTCGACGTACAGTGGCTTTTCCCGGTGTTTCAATGGACCGTTTACAAACCATGCTTGGCGCGTACAACGGTCATATGAAACAAATTGAACAACGTTTAGATGTAAAAATCAGTCAGCGTGGCGATAGTTTTTTTATTGACGGTGGAATTGATGAAGTCGAGAGAGTTGAAAGCTTACTTCAGCGCTTATACGCCGAAGCTGAAGTTTCTCAACAAATCAGCTCTGATTTGATTCATTTAATGATTCAAGGCAGCCAGACTGATCATGAATTACAATTGGATCCTAATCAAGAACACACAGGACTTGATGAAGTCTGGCTCCAAACCCGTAAGGGCCGCATTAATCCGCGGGGGGCCAACCAAAAACGCTATGTACAACGCATTCTTCAAAGTGATATTTCTTTCGGGATTGGTCCAGCGGGTACAGGTAAGACCTATTTGGCTGTAGCTGCTGCCGTTGATATGCTTGAACGCAATGAAATTCAACGCATTCTTTTAGTTCGCCCCGCTGTGGAAGCTGGTGAAAAACTTGGCTTCTTGCCAGGTGACTTATCACAAAAAATTGATCCTTATTTACGCCCACTCTATGATGCCCTGTATGAAATGCTTGGCTTTGAAAAAGTGGCAAAATTAATTGAGCGTCAAATTATTGAAGTAGCGCCACTTGCATATATGCGTGGTCGTACACTCAATCACTCCTTTGTCATTTTAGATGAAGCTCAAAATACAACGCCAGAACAGATGAAAATGTTCTTAACTCGTCTTGGTTTTGGTTCGCGTGCAGTCATTACCGGTGACATTACTCAAGTGGATTTACCACGTGGACAGCAGTCTGGTTTGGCACATTCATTACGCGTGCTTGAAAAGATTAAAGAAATCCATATCACACGTTTTCACTCACGTGATGTTGTAAGACATCAGCTTGTACAAAAAATTGTAGAAGCATACGAAGGTTGGGACAGTGAACAACATCGTTTAACTGCTGAAGCACGTGCGGAACGTAAAGCGCGTCAAGAAGCACTCATATCAGAAAATGATTCTGCTGCTGATGCTCAGCATCAAGATGCAGAGTAATTTAAATCTAATCACGCTCAAGGCAAGATTTTGAAACTCAGTCTCTCATTACAACAATCGTTTGAAGCATCAAGCTTGGTGCTCAAACGTGCGTATGTTAAAAAAATTATTGAAACCACCCTTCGTCATATTGATACACAAAGCGATTGTGAAATTGGTATAGCTTGCGTAGATGTCGAAGAAAGTCACAAACTTAACCTTGAATATCGTGGTAAAGATAAGCCAACCAATGTTTTATCTTTTCCAAGCGACTTACCAGATGAAATGGCTGAAATTCTAGACAGTTTCCCTATCGGAGATCTGGTGATTTGTATTCCCGTTGTGCTTCGTGAAGCAGAAGAACAATTTAAAGCACCATTAACACATTTCACTCATATGTTGGTTCACGGTACTTTACATCTGATGGGCTATGATCATGAAACTTCTGAACAAGATGCTGAGGAAATGGAAGCAATTGAGATTGAGATTTTACAAAAACTAGGTTTTGAAAATCCTTACCTGCTATTGGATGACGAATAACACTCCTCAATGACTTCGGTCTATGCTTCCCGTTATTCGGGAAGCAAATTAAAATAATAAATGAGTATTCAAAAATGAACTTCGTTGTCATCTTCAAAGCTAAAATAAAAAATATTGATGATGAATATGTAATATTGGCTAGCCAAATGCGGCATAAAGCGATGCATGATTACCATTGTACAAAGTTTGAAACCTATCAAGAGAAGGATAATGAAGTCAGTCTTTCTTATTGGATTCGGTTAGAGGATATTCAAGCTTGGCGTCAGGACACTGAGCATCTTTATGCGCAACAAAAAGGTCGCCTATCATGGTATGACACGTATTCGATTGAGGTCTGTCAAATTCAGCGCGCTTATCAATCTGAATAAATCGAGTTGATCTTTATATTGATGACATATTTTAGACAAATGAGTTAAATATTGAGTAAGTTCTTCAGATAAAATGAGATAAAGTCATGCGAAACCAATAGATTAAACTTAAATAACGCCTGACCATCAAAACCATAATAAACGTCTTTGTAAACATTACATCGCAATTGGATAAGCTGTTATCCTTCGGCAGTAATCACCTACAAGATATACACTAGCTGACATCTCACAAGATTTAGAGGTAATGGAACTTCACTTATGCCAACGATTATTTCAAATATCGCGAACAAATTTCGTAAAGTCTATCAAAAGGCTGAAGGGTTTATTGAAGAAGAACGTGAATTTCCTGTCTCTCAAGTTTTTTTAAATGCGACTTTCAAGCGCTTTGTGACCGACAATGTCAGCATACTTGAAGATTTACATGCTGATTTACATGACGATTGGCTTCGACTCTATGCCACTTTGAATGTGAAAGGGCTTTATACCATTCTCTCTGTAGATTTAAAGCTCATTCAAATGGAATTGAATAAAGACGTACAACTGATTGTATTTGAACAAATTAGTGAAACCGAAGTCATTGAAGCAAAATTTCAAACCTTTTGGATGAAAATTGCATTCCGATCTGCACTATTCTTCTATCAAAAAATTCTTCGAAAAGATCCACTTGGCATGATTTTAGAGCGTTTTAATGTCATTAAAGTCAAAGATGATCTATTACATCTCGATTTAAATCAGTGGCTCGGTAAAAATCGCTCGATCATCGAAACATTGGGCAAAGTACACGTCAACCATGCAGAACTTCGTGAAACAGAATTGGTCGTGATTGGTAATGTAAATTTGATGGCTTTATTTAGCAAAATGAATACTGATCGATTCAAATCTAAATCTGATGAAGTGGAAAGTGATCACATTACACCAATTAAACAAAAGGATGACTAGAGCGCAGAGTTCTAATGTCGTCATAAAGCTTAAGCTACAGAAAAATACATTTTCACTGTGATTATTGATTATTTCTCCTTATTTATCAGAGATAATAAAACTTCAAGTGATCCTTCGATACGAAGGTAAAGGAAAATATTTATGGCATTTAAATCGTTTAAAACTTTGAGTGTGATTGCAAGTGTAGGTACAGCCGTGCTTTTCACAGGCTATTCAAGTCAAGCGCTTGCCATGACGCCCTTCCAAGCCTCTTATCAGTTTGCATACAATGGTAAAAACTTGGGGTCAGCAACACGAACCTTGAAAAAATCAGGTAACACCTGGAATTACGTTTTTGCAGCTAAAGCAGGAGGTATTGCTTCAGCGACTGAAACCAGTAACTTCACATTCAACAATAATCAGATTCAATCATCCAATTTCAGTCGCACCAGTAAAATTTTGGTTCATAACAATACAATGAGCATTAAATTTAATCCAAGTGCCAAAACCATTAACACCACCAAAGATAAAGAGCAACGTTCATTTGCATGGAAATCTGGTGTACTGGATGAGTTAAATGCAGAATTGCAAATTCGTGAAGACTTAAAAAATAGTGGTTTAAAATCGCAATACTGGATTGCAGATGCTAAAGAAGTTGAATCACGTCGTTTCATCAAACAAGGCACTGAAAAAGTAGAAACTAAGTACGGTACGTTTGATACCATCAAAGTAGTGATGAAACATGATAAACCAGGTCGTGAAACGATTTTTTGGCTGTCTCCGAAATTGGACTATCTACCAGTGAAAGTCACACACCAAGATAAAAAATCTTCATACGGGCTCTTACTGACAGGGTATAACGGTCCACAAAATTAAGGCATTTTTTACTTGCTTTTTTGCAGATGCTTTTTAAAATACGTCTTTGCTTAAAAAGGCACCTGCCCTAGAGGATTCTCCCGTGTACGCACTAGAACAGAAAATCTTAAACGAAGGTATCGTTCTATCTGATCAGGTTTTAAAAGTTGATTCTTTTCTAAACCACCAAATCGACCCAGTGATGATGCAACAAATTGGTCAAGAATTTGCTCGTCTATTCAAAGATGCGGGCATCACCAAAATCATCACAATTGAAGCTTCAGGTATCGCACCTGCTGTGATGGCTGGCTTGGAACTTGGTGTACCGGTAATTTTTGCACGTAAGTATCAATCTTTAACTTTAAAAGATGATTTATATCGTTCAAAAGTATTCTCTTTTACAAAGCAAGTAGAAAGCACAATTGCTATTTCCAAGAAGCACATTGCAGCAACCGATAAGGTTCTTGTGATCGATGACTTTCTTGCAAATGGACAAGCTGCTTTAGGTCTGGCTGACTTGATTCACCAAGCTGAAGCTGAGGTTGTCGGGATTGGTATCGTGATTGAAAAGTCGTTCCAACCTGGCCGTGATCTTTTACTTGAAAAAGGTTACCGAGTTGAATCACTTGCTCGTGTTGAATCACTTGCAAATGGGACTGTGACTTTTGTTCAAGAATAATTTTGAACATTAAAAAAAAGCGCCTAACGGCGCTTTTTTTTATTTTAATGTGGCAGGATCAAGTTGAATGCCCAATTTTGTACCACCAAAATGTTTTTGAATATAATCTTCAACGTAAGGCTGATGGTAAAGATTTGAAAGTTTTTGAAATTGTGGATCATTCAATCGATCTTTACGCACTGCAAGTATATTGACATTTTCTAAAGCTTTATCAGTGACCTCTTCTTTAAATATCGCATTTGTTATTACATTTAGTCCACTTTCCAGAGCAATAGTATTTCCAATTGCAGCTAAATCCACCTCAGACAATACACGTGGTAGTTGTGCACCTTTGACCAATTTAAATTGAAGTGATTTCGGATTTGACTGGATACTTTCAAGAGTTCCAGAAATCGTATTAAAATCAGGCTTAAGTGTAATTAGCTGAGCACGCTCTAATAACCTTAATGCACGTGCTGTATTCGCCACATCATTTGGAATTGCAATTAAGGCCCGATCAGGCAAAGCAGTTAGTGACTTGTAGTTTTTAGAATATAAACCCATAGGCTCTAAATAAGTGGTCGCCAAGACAGCAAGCTTATGATGATTCAAGTCATTAAATTCTTTGAAATACGCCCAAGATTGAAATGCATTTACATCAATTTCACCATCGAGCAAAGCTTGATTCAAAGCCACACCGTCATTAATTTCTTTCACCTCAATGTCAACATTTGCTGCTTTCGCCTGATCAGAATCCGCGATATGTCTCCAAATATCAACATCCGATCCATGTGATCCAATCACGATTGTTTGTTGTGTTTGCTTTGTTTTTTGAGGTTCAGGTTGAGCACTACATGCACTGATAATGAGAATTGCAAAAATAATAAATAAAAATTGGGCGTATTTTGACTTCATGATTTACTCGATATTGTTGTTGATTGTTTGAGTTGTTTAAATTGCGCTGGATAATATTTTTCAGTAACGTCTAAATGAGATCTAAGTCGACCTTTGATACAGTTTTCTCCCACATTTCTCAGTAAAGGATTCAGTGGATCTGTCTCTGGTCCTTGTGCAAGTGCTTTTAAATCATTTGCAAGATTTAAAAGCGGAATTTCACCAGCAAATAAATTTGGAGAAAGAAAATAAGCAACCGAGTACCGTTCTGCATTGGTTGGAGATATGACTCGATGTTGATTCGCAATCAAATAACCATTCGTAGCAAGCTCTAAAACCTCACCGATATTGACGACAAATGCGTGTTCAACAAATGGTACTTCAATCCATTTGCCTTGACTTAAGACCTGAAGTCCTCCGATCTGGTCTTGTAAAAGTAAAGTTAAAATATTGGAGTCTTTATGAGGGCCTACACCCTGATGATTCATTTGATCAATTGGGGGATAATGAATCAGCTTGAGTAGTTCATGTGGACTGCCTGTAATCAATTGATCAAGTGCTGTGTCCTGCTGCCCCAATGAAAGCAACAAGGCTTTTAATAATTTAATTGCAACTTGTCTGAGATCTCGTTGCCATGCGGTGACTACGCGTTGAAACTCAGGCCAATTCGAAGGCCACTGATTTGGTCCCTGTAAACGTCTCCATGTCGGTCCAGTTTCAGGTTCTAATGCTGCCAGCTCAAAACCAATGTCTATTTGTTCTCTAAAATCAGGTTGCAGACGTGTAACTTCGGCATTTACTCGACTATACCCTCGAAAATGCGGGGAATGAATCATAGCGATTTCATCTTTTTGTTCTTGTGGCAGCGAAAAAAACTGTCGAGTAATACGCTGAATCTCCAAAATTTTTTCAGCTGAAATGCCATGACCTGTCAAATAAAAAAAACCAATATCCTTGGCGATATGTGCAAGTCGTTGCAGAAAATCTGCTTGCGTTGATGATTGATCAAATTGACTTAAATTTAGAATAGGAAGTGCTGTTAAGCTTTGTTGTAATGGTTGATTCATGATGCACTCATCTTTCTAATACTTCATTGTATTAATGACTGAAAGATGAATGCTTTTGAAATCATTTAAATTGGATACTTATGCGTCTATAAAAATATGATTCGCGTTCAATCACTTACTCTTGCCCAGTCCACACATGATCTTTTAAAGACACCGCATTCGGAATGAGTTTGAGTCGATAAAACAAATCTGCAATTTTTTGTTGCGCCGTGACTGTATCTGTATCGACCAGTTTGGCATAAGCAGGAATATTTCTTTTTTCTAAAACCAGTTTGGTAATATTTTCGTCCAAGCTTGTACTTTGCGCCAAAATTTTTGCGGCTTGATCTGGGTGTTGATTGATCCAATCATCTACTTGATTTAATGTTTGCACAAATCTTTGGGCTTCAACCGCATGATGTTTTAAAAATTTTGGAGAAGACAAATAGAAGCTATACGCTAATGGCAAAGCTTTTGAATCAATAAGAACACGTGTATCACCTTTAAGCGAAGCAGCACTTGCATAAGGATCCCAAATCGCCCAAGCATCAAGTGATTTTTTATCAATAGCAGCTCGGGCATCTGCAGGCGTTAACCAGACGGGTTGAATATCAGACCAGCTCAATTGAGCTTGATCTAATATTTGTGAGAGAAAGTAATGCGCACTTGAACCTTGTGTAACACCAATGCGCTTACCTTTTAGATCCTTTAAGCTTTGAATCGTACTGTCTTTGGGTAAGAGCAAGCTATGTGAGTTTTTAGATCCATTTTCATACGCTAAATATTGAATTGGTTTACCTGCAGAAAGTGCGAAAATTACAGGTGTATCCCCTGTATACCCCACATCAATAGCACCGACATTTAATGCTTCTAGTGTTTGAGGACCTGCCGGGAATTCTTTCCATTGAATTTTCACACCAGGAAATGCCTGCTCAAAAGTTTTATTTTGTTTTGCAACGATGAATTTAAGCGCCGCTTTTTGATAGCCAATATTCAATGTTGTTAACTGTTCTTTTGATTCATCTTGCCCCTTAAGCTCAGTAGGCTTTTCTTTTGAGCATGCAATGAGGCTAAAACTCAATGTCACAATGGTGCTTAGTACAAATAATTTTTTCATTGTCTTGGTAATTTTTTTGATTGGAATAAAAAAATAAGCCAAACTTCGAAAAAAATTAAATCACTATTTGCGCTTAGTTATTCAGTTCAAGATCTAAGCCATCCTGCTCATAAAAAATGGTTTTATCCTTAAAAATTAAATTAATCTATTTTCAAATCAATTTTTTATTTTATCTAGCATTACAGTTTTTCTACATTCGGCCATGTTGCAACTTTAAGCGCAATGCTAGAATCTTTTAAATAAATGGATGTATAGATTAGAGCAATCCTAAATGACTGAAAACTTAGAAATACACTGCCCAAAATGCGGTTCAACTGATATTGAAAAACGCAACCATGAACAATTACTGCAAAAAACAGGTGGTGTTCTTCTTTCCGCAGCGGGTACAACTGCGGGTACTGTGGGTGGTGCTGCATCAGGTGCTTCTATTGGTGCTTCCATTGGTGCTGTTGCGGGCCCTTTAGGTGTAATCATGGGTGGCACAATTGGCACTTTTGTTGGTGCAATCAGTGTGGGTGTGACTGGTGGCTTTTTAGGTCATCGTTTTGGAAAAAAAGCGGGAGAAATTGTCGATAAGAATGTTTTCCTCGATTACCAATGCAAAAAGTGCAAACACCGATTTGAACAGAAACATATTTCAAAATAAAAGTGAGCGAGAAGCTCACTTTTTTTATGCCTGATAAAATAATCTTTAAAATTATTTCTTTAACATTTGCAACGCCACTTCACCTAATCGTTTCCCTTGCTCGATACACAGTGATTTTTCATCTTGGCTTAGAGATTGATCGTGTCTAGGTCCACTGACATGTGTAGCACCATAGGGTGTCCCACCTGATTTTGTATTCGATAAAGCTGGGTTGGCATTGGTTAAACCCAAAATCAACATTCCATGATGAAACAAAGGTGGCAACATAGTCAGTAATGTACTTTCCTGCCCGCCGTGCATAGAGCCCGATGAACCAAACACACAAGCAGGTTTATTATGCAATGCACCATTGAGCCATAAACTCGTTGTTTGATCCCAAAAATATTTCATTTCTGATGCCATATTGCCAAATCGAGTTGGTGATCCTAATGCAAGTCCCGAACAATGTTGAAGATCATCCAAAGTCGCATAAATATCGCCCTCCTCTGGAATACTTGGTGCTGCTTCGGTCACCACTGTTGCCAACTGTGGAACTGTTCTAATTTTCGCAAGCATTCCAGTAGATTCAATTCCTTGAGCAATTAAATGTGCCATTTCCTTGGTTGAACCATATTTGCTGTAATACAAAACTAGAACATATGCTTGCATAAAAAGATCATCCAATGAAAAAAGAAAACTATACGGTATTTTTTTTAAAATTTGGTTAAGCTGTGCAACGAACGTACAGAATTTTAACTAAAAAATACTCGAGACTCATTATTTATGGCGGAAATCTTAAAAAAGTTACCTTTCTACAATAAAACATGGTTTCAGTTTATTTTGTTTGTACTACGACGCTTTGAAGCTAACAATTGTCGTGAGCAAGCAGGCTCTTTAACTTACACCACACTTTTCGCTGTCGTGCCGATGTTGACCGTATTCTTGGTTATCATTTCATCGATTAAAGCATTAGAACCTGCTCGGCAACAATTACAACAATTGATCTACAGTAATTTTCTGCCTAAAACCAGTATCGCGTTTGATAAAGCATTGAATGCATTTACTGACAATTCGAGCAACTTAACCATTATTGGTGTGCTGTTTTTATTCTTTACCACAGTAATGATGCTCACTAGCATTGAGACAGCATTCAATCGTATTTGGCGTGTGACAGAAACGCGTAATGGCATTATTGGTTTTATGCGCTATTGGACCATCATTTCACTGGGACCAATCCTGCTGGGTTCGGCTTTTGTGATTTCATCGACTTTAGCGTCTATGAACATCCTAAGCAATAATTTTGCAGGTTATGAATTGAATGGCACGTTTATTTTATGGGTCATCTCATTTGCACTCACCGCATTTGGTTTTTTTGCCTTGTATTGGACGATTCCAAACCGCTCTGTTCCAATAAAAGCAGCCATGATTGCTGCGATTTTTAGTGCTGTTACCTTCGAGTTACTGAAAAATTTATTCGGCTTCGTGATGACTAACTTTACCAGTTATCAGTTGGTTTACGGTGCTTTTGCAGCAGTTCCAATTTTCCTGTTGTGGATTTATCTCTCTTGGAACATCGTACTGCTTGGTGTTGAGATAAGTTATGCCCTCACAGCATTTCATACAGGTAAGACCGAAACGCGCCATCCAATTCTCATGCTTCTAGATATGCTTGAGTTATTCTATAAAAAACAAAAACAAGGTAAAACCGTAACCGATCTGGAGGCACTTGATATTTTAGGACGCGGTGAAATTGGCCGCTGGCCTAAATATGTCAATCTATTGGAACAGCAGAATATTATTAAACGTACAGATAATAATGAATATGTTTTGGTTAGAAATTTAGATCATCTTGATTTTTGGTCATTTTATAAATCATTGCCTTATACGCTACCTGATAAAAATGATATCGGACAAATCCATGAAGATGACGTATGGATGAACCGTATTGGTCCAGCACTGATTGAAGCTGATGATTATCTGGCTGCAAAGCTCTCCGTACCACTATCGACCATACTTGAAGAAAAATAAACTCTTGCAATAAGAAAAGACCTCTACAGGTCCTTTTCTTATTTCATAGATGGACTATATGGACGTGTAGATTTCCAACAAATAAGTGCGCCTAAGGTCACTAAGACACAACCGATCCAAAAGCTCATTAGAGGTTGCACATCTAGAATCAGCATCGACATCAGACTTGAAAAAATGGGCATAAAATACGTTGCCAAAATTAAAATTTTGAGATTCCCATATTGCATGCTTTGGTTCCAATTGCTATAAGCCAAGCCAATTAAGCTGCCAATGACTACAACCATCAGCCATGTCATCAAATTCAGCTCAACAAAGGGTTCTCGCATCACAAAATGTACAGCCCACAACCCAACTGCAGTCATTAGAAAAAGAAATGGAACAGCATTATGACCTTCTGCATATTTCTTGGTAAATATACTGTACAAAGGCCATAGCACGGCGCCAATGAAAGCAAATGAGTACGCCAATGGATTTTCAAGCACGGCCACCAATATGCGTTTCGGCTCGAGAATATCTGGATTAACAACCATCATTAACCCAAGAATGGCACATGCAAAGCCAGCAATCACCCAAATATTCGCGCTCAATTGCCGTGCAAGAATCGAAAATACAATCAGCAAAGGAGGCCAAAGATAATTAATCATTGCAATAATTAATACCTGTTCTCGATGCGTTGAAAGTGCAATCGAAATTAAAAACAGGATCTCATAGCCAACAAAAAGAGTACCACAGCCCAATAGGTATTTTTTAGGCATGAGTGAAAGCTTGGGAAAACCATTTTTCCATAACATGAACAATGCACTAAAACTATAGATCAGTGCCACCGCCTGTACCGGGCTTAATGATTCAGTTACAAGTTTCACCACCGCAACCAACGAGGCCCAAATCAAAATCGAACTTAATCCCAACCATGTATACTGATTCAATGGAGTGCTCCAATTCTTGCGCTGATTCGATCAAGATAAATTCTCAAATAGCGGTGCAAAGACACAATCATAATCCCTGCAAGAACCATACAAGAACCGACCAAGAAACTCGTTTCGATCTCCTCATCTAATAGCCAGACAACGAACAACATGCCGAACATGGGAGTCAAAAACGAAAACACACCTAAGCCATTTGCTAAATAAGTTCGTAACAACCAAAACCATAGCAGCAAACTTAAAAAAGACATGACAACCGCATGAAATGTTAAGCTCAGAAACGTCAGTTGTGACCAGCGCACATCTGCTTGTCCAGTCCAAAAAGCTAAGGGTAATAAAAAAATAAAGCCCCCAAGCAATTGATAAAATAATGTTTGAGTGGGCGGCGCCTCAGAAAGCGTTGAAAATTTTAAAGAAATCGTAGTCAATGCCCACATCATCCCTGCCATTACAGCAAGAAAATCTCCCCATAAAATATGGTTGAGTTGACTTTGAGCTTGATCACGCACTAAAAAAGTATAAGCGATGCCAAAAAATGCGAACAAAATACCAAACCACTGCAAGTGATTCAATTTTTCAGCTTTGACTTTCCAATGTAAGCCTAAAGCCACAAAAATAGGCGCGGTATAGAGCAGAACAACAGTGTGCGCAGCACTGGTGTACCTGAGTGCCTCAGCAACCAAATAAAATTCTGCAGAAAATAAAAAGGCTAACCAAATTCCAGGAACAACATAACGGTAATGAAACAGTTGTCGCACTCGTTGTCGATACAATAATGGAACGACAAGCAAGGTTGCCAAACCACAGCGCAATGCGATTTGCATCAGAGGACTAATATCAGTAGCTGCAAGTTTCAAGATAATTTGCTGTAAACCCCAGACTAAACACAATACGATCATTAAGCTTGACGCCTGAAGGTTAAGACCTCTTCGCTCACCCATGAGTGGCACTCTTCACACAAACAAGTCGTCACTATACTGCTGACTGAATTAGAATATATAATTCAAAACAGACAACAAATACATTTATTCAGGCAATTTAATATGCCAAAACGCCATCCACATGAACTATTCGTTCAGTTAGATAATTATGATCATATCCAAGAGAATCTTTGGCTAACATTCCGCAATGATCCAGCCCATTCGGAATATCCTAAACACGGTCATGCATGGGGCGAATTTATCTATGCATTTGATGGTGTAATGGAAGTTCATATTGATCAAAATCAATATTTAACACCTCCGCCCTACGGAATTTGGCTACCGCCGCATCTGCATCACAGCAGTATTAATCTCACAGCTGTTTCTCATGCCACCTTATACGTGCATGAAAGCCTGTGTGATGCACTGCCCAAACAAGCAGGTATTTTACTAAGCTCCCCCTTAGTGACGGCGCTACTCAATGAACTCAGAAAAACTTATTTCAAACATGATCAACCCGAATATCAACGACTTTTAATGGTTTTACTGGATCAATTAAAAAGCTCACCCCTGCTCAAAAGCTACTTGCCCCATTCTAATCATCCTGCATTACAAACGATATTTACCTACATCCATGAGCATCTCAGTGATCAGCGTCCACTGAGAGATTATGCTCAAATGGTGAATATGAGTGAGCGCACTTTATCTCGCCTATGTGAAGCTGAAATTTCGATGTCGCTCAATGAATGGCGTCAACGCTTTAAAATTACACGAGCATTAAGCTTATTGTCTGAAAATAAAACCGTTGAACATATTGCTCTAGATTTGGGCTATGCCAACGCCTCAGCCTTTATCAATATGTTTAAACGCTGGATGCACATCACGCCCCAACAGTTTCGTAAAAACATCAACTCAGACAATCTCTAGCCATAAAAAAAGGATGAACCATCATCCTTTTTAATTGAGCTTGATGCATCATTAATGCACTTGCGTAGTCCACACAAAATCTTGTTTTAAGCCAGTCAAAGTCATTTTGAGCTGATCACCCGATTCTAATGGTCCCACACCTGCAGGCGTACCCGTCATGACAACATCACCAGACATTAAGCTAAAGTTTTGACTGATTTCTGCCAAAAGCGCTCCTAATTTAAAAATCAGTAACCCCGTATCACCATGTTGCCTAAGTTGATCATTAATTTCGAGCTTAAACTGGACTTGATCTAATGCTGGGACCTGATCAAGCGAAATCCAATCTGCCAAAATACAAGATCCATCAAATGCTTTCGCACGTTCCCAAGGTTGTCCTTTCTTTTTAAGCTGATCTTGTTGATCTCTTAAAGTCAAATCCAAACCAAGGGTGACTGCACCTACTGCTGCTAATGCCTCTTGAGGATCCTTAACGTTTTTGAGCGGTCGATCTATTCGTAATGAAAGTTCACATTCATGATGACACTGTCCCAATGCACGATTCCAATCAATCCCTTCTGCTAAGGACATCAAGCTACTCGGCGGCTTGATAAATAAGACAGGTTGATCAGGAATCGCATTACCCAATTCTTGAGCATGCGCAGCATAACTGCGACCGACACATACAATTTTTGATGGAACTGCACTCATGAAAATCTCTCTTATTTATAGTTTGAGTAATGAACTCATCAAAACTTAACGTTTTTGGAATGTATTTTCAAACAGTGTTCTGTCTACATCAGACTCAAATGCACGTTTTGGAATAATGACAACTGTATGATTTTTGAGTTCAAGCATATAGGTCAATTTACCCACTACAAATTTTTGTACTTCAATGTAGGCAAATGCTTGTTTAGGACGACCACTTGAAAAAAGCTCGGCAGAGTTTTGAAACAAATCGATACCTTGTTCAGTCTTACCAAATTGATATTTTTCAAACTGACGCTTGAACATCATAGGTAAGAACCAGTAACGCATAACGATTTGTAAAAAGATAAAGAACGTGCCTAAAGTCACGTAATAGCGCCCTACTCCCTCTAATCCAAGATAAAGCCCCCAAATCACGATCGCAATACTGACAAGTGGCGTTAAAAAACGCGTAAATTGTTTTTTGCCAAAAGTAGCTAATGCAAAACCATCCTGAGACTCTTGTAAATTTAAGAAGTAACGGACAGATAAAACTGGTTGAGTATCAGACATAGGGGATTCAACAATCGATTTTCTTAAGCAAAGATATTACACCACTTTACCTGAAATCGAATTGTCGTTTTAATGAATACTGTTGATTACATCATCGCACTATTGATGAAAGCATCACACGATTTACAATGACACAAAATAAAAAGTCTAAATTCATAGTTCAGGATGAAAATGAAATACTTTAACTATCGAGCATTGTGCTTAAGCCTTATTTTTGTACCTAGCTTGTCGTACAGCGCGATTATTGAATGGAAAGAAAATATACCCAGTGCGTTAAAACCATTTCAAAATAATAGTACCGAACTCGCCAGCATCGCCAAAGATCAGATTCTCATCTATGCGCACACAAATACCCAAACATCTATTCCGACACGCAAAAAACAACCAAATCCAAATGTGAAGTTCACATCATCTGCCATCGTATTGCCTGTCAATGAAGAAAAGGTCGCCAAAACGCTTTCACAGTTTGAAAATTTTGTTGGTTTATTCCCGACATTGAAGTCAGCTAAAATATTAAATCAAGAAAAAAATATCACTCAGGTTCAATATAAAATTTCCATTCCAACACCAATACCGGTGCTCAACTTTAATGAGACCATAGTGTTTCAGCATCATATTGAAGGTAATACTATTTCGAGTTTGATTGTGGATGCACCCGTTCCTTATGGTCTAGGCAAATTTGAATGGTTCAAATTGGATCAAAATCATACTCTTCTGACCCTAACGCAATGGGGAGATTTGAACCAACCTAAAGGTTTTCTATTTAGCAAAGTTCTGAATGCAGTGCCTGAAGCAAAAATGGGAATTCCAAGTGGTACACATGCATTTTTACTTGAATCAATTCGAAAAAAATTAACAGCACCTTCTTCGAGTACGCTCAAACCAGGTCAATTTCCATCCGACCAATTAACGACAAATCAATTGGCCAAAATCGCACAAATCAGTCGTATCACCGAACACCCTGTAAGTTTTGTCCATACACCGACAACCGTGCCTTATCAACACGGTGCAGAATCAATGCGTTTTGTGACGACGTATCAGTATTATTCCCAACCAGTGCAACAATTACAAAAATGGACACAGCCTGTACATTATAAAAAGTTGTTTCCCCGCCAACTCAAATCTATTGATATCGAAACCCTAAAAGACCAAACACAATTGGCAGATTTTAAAGTTGAACTCGGGTTAGGAGTTATTCAAATTCCATTCCGATTTAAACTAAATTTTAGCTTTCCTCATTCGAATCAGAATAGTTTTTATGCTCAAGGCGGTGATCTGAAATACATTAAAGGAAAAATGCAATTTGATAAGTTTCAACAAGGTACTTTATTGAAAATGACGAATGCTGGAAAAATAGATGAAAAAGCACCGTTCCTGATTCGTGCAGCACGGAGCTTGCCTTATCATGATGTGCTCCCTACAGTTGGGGCGAATGTCATCTTTGCATTGAAAGTCAAAAACGAAGAGCAGAAGAAATAAGATAAAAAAATAGACACAAAAAAACCGCAATTAAGCGGTTTCTTCTCTTTTTTACATCTTAGAGATGATCAAGTTGGTGCGCTCAGAGAGATTCGAACTCCCGACCCCTTAGTTCGTAGCCAAGTGCTCTATCCAGCTGAGCTATGAGCGCGACGTCTTGATGGAGTGCATTATATATGAATATTATTATTTGTTAAGTACTTTTTAATAAAATTTAAATCAAGCGAACAGTATTTATACGTAAATGTAAATTATGGCTAGATAATCAACAATTTAAGAGATGGTCAACAAGATCAATCCAAATTCCAAACAATCCTGAGTTGGATTGATGATGTTTTTATAAGAGCTAATATCTATTAATTAAAAATAATATGTGTAGAAATTTTAAAATTTATTTCTTTCTTAAGTAGCTAATAAAATATGATGATTTATAGCATCACTTCATTCTAGAAACAAAAAAACCGCAATTAAGCGGTTTCTTCTCTTTTTTACATCTTAGAGATGATCAAGTTGGTGCGCTCAGAGAGATTCGAACTCCCGACCCCTTAGTTCGTAGCCAAGTGCTCTATCCAGCTGAGCTATGAGCGCGTACTTGAGTGTCTTACGACTTCGTTACATCGATTAACTTCATTGGTGCGCTCAGAGAGATTCGAACTCCCGACCCCTTAGTTCGTAGCCAAGTGCTCTATCCAGCTGAGCTATGAGCGCATTTCAAGTTTATCGTTGGCGGTGAGAGAGGGATTCGAACCCTCGATACCAGTAATAGGTATGCTTCCTTAGCAGGGAAGTGATTTCAGCCACTCATCCACCTCACCGTAACGAGACGCCATAATACAAACTTCGTCCCTACTCTTCAAGTGAGAATTTAAAAAATTCTATGTTTTTTGTTCAATCATATATTTTTTAAACAATTTTCAGGTTTTTTACCTTTAATCAGCATTAATTTCACTTTAATGCTGTCTATTCTGCATCTCGTTTATAATTTATGAACTAAAAACACTTTATTGCAATCATTTACGTGCAGTATTTCTCATCATGTCTTATGCTAAACTTATCTTCTGATATGAAGCCAAAGACATTATGAAAAATTGGGTCGACCCTGAAGCCAAGGCGGAAGCTGAACGTTACGATAATCCTATTCCAAGCCGTGTTCTTATTCTAGAAACGATTGAGAATAAGAAAAAAGCATTGTCTCATGCAGACCTTGTGGAACACTTCGAAATTGCGGATCAAAAAAGTATTGAAGCACTTAGTCACCGTTTAAGTGCGATGGTTCGTGATGGTCAATTGACGAAAGAAGGTTATAAGTTCCAGCTTATGGCAGATCAACCTGTTCATGATGCGACCATCTATATCAATAGCAAAGGTTTAGGGGTTGCGAGTATAGATGGTAAGAAAGAAGAATATTTGTTACCTGAGCGTGAATTACGTCAAGTCTTCCATGGTGACCGAGTTAAAGTTCAACAGACCTCTGTTGACCGTAAAGGTAAATCATGGGGTTTCATTACTGAAATTACCCAACGACGCGTCAAACAGATCATTGGGAAACTCGCAGAATATGAAGGTGAATACTTCATTCAACCAGCAAATCCAAATGCGCATCAACCGATTACCTTAGAAAAAGAACTCATTGCGCATGCGAAAGCTAAAGTTGGTGATTCTCTTCGAGTTGAAATTGATGATTTTCCAAATCGTGAAGAGTTTGCTACAGGTCATATTATTCAATCTATGGCCGACAAATCTGATACTGAAATTATTATTCCTCAAACCATTTTAGAATATGGTTTACCTTACGAATTTCCAGAAGAAGTAGTTCAAGAAGCTGAAAGTTTTAAAGAACCGACAGCACGAGATCGTCAAGGACGCATTGATTTAAGAGATTTACCCTTAGTCACAATTGACGGTGAAGATGCGCGTGACTTCGACGATGCTGTCTATGCAGAAAAACGTCCTGGTGGCGGCTATCGCGTCGTGGTGGCGATTGCAGATGTCAGTCATTATGTTCGTATTGGTAAACCTTTAGATGATGAAGCACAAGAACGCGGTACGTCTGTGTACTTCCCTCACTTTGTCTTACCGATGTTGCCTGAAGCACTTTCAAATGGCTTATGCTCACTCAATCCAAATGTCGATCGTCTATGTATGGTCTGTGATTTGAATTTAAGTCGCGCAGGTAAAGTCACAAAATTTGAATTCTATCCTTCGGTGATGCACTCTAAAGCACGACTCACCTATGACCAAGTTGCAAAATATTTTGAAGGTGATAGTCAAGCTGTACCTGAAGATCGTACAGTGCGTAAATCACTGAATACATTATTCCAACTTTACCAAGTATTAAAAGGTTTACGTGCAGAACGCCATGCAATGGAATTTGAAACCGTTGAAACGTACATGACCTTTGATGAACTTGGTGGAATTAAAGAAATTCTACCAAGATCACGTAACGATGCTCATAAACTCATTGAAGAATGTATGTTGTTAGCCAATGTCGCTGCTGCTGAATTTGCTTTAAAACACGAAATTCCAATGTTGTATCGTGTGCATGAGCCACCTGAATTCTCACGCATTCAAAAAGTTCGCGACTTTGTTAAGTTATTAGGTTTGAAATTCCCTGATCAACCTACACAAGCGGACTATCAAGCGGTCATTGAAGCCACTAAAGACCGTATTGATGCGCCAAGTATTCATGCTGTGCTTCTTCGCTCCATGATGCAAGCTTATTATGGGCCAAATAACGCTGGTCACTATGGTTTGGCGTATGAGGCATACACTCATTTCACCTCTCCAATTCGTCGTTATCCAGATTTATTATTACATCGTGCTATCAAAGCACACCTCAAAAATAAACCTGCACCAGTCTCAGGTGGCGCACTAGAAGAAGCCGGTAATCATTTCTCGGCAACAGAACGTCGAGCTGATGAAGCTTCTCGCTCAGTGACCACTTGGTTAAAATGCCATTATATGCAACAGCATCTTGGTGAAGAGTTTGTTGGCGTCATTAGTGCTACGGCTGAGTTTGGTCTATTTGTCACTTTAAAAGATTTATATGTCGATGGTATGGTCCATGTAAGCCAGCTTGGCGATGACTTCTTTGTCTTCGATCAAGCGAGTCAAAGTTTAGTTGGGCAAAATCGTGGTCAGACCTTCGGTTTGGGTGATGAAGTACGCATCAAGGTTGCAGGTGTCAATTTAGAAGAACGTAAGATTGATTTTGAATTGATTCAACAACTCAGCCATGCAGGTCGCGCTATTCGTAGTCGAGCACCACGTGTCGTAAAGGAAAAACCGGTCACCAAGCAAGAAGCGTTAAATCGCATGTTGAATGAGCCTGTCGAACTCCTAAAAGATAAAGATGAAAACGGTGAACGCCCTGTTCGTAAGAAAAAGTCCAAGGCAAAACCAAGCTCTTATTCTAAAAAATCAGACAAAAAATCTGATGGAAAAGTAAAAGATAAAGCGAAAAAGAAAGCTAAAGTGAAAAAGAAAAAGTCGAATGCGAAAGCTAAATTAGACTAAATCTTTAAAGAGCGCTACGGCGCTCTTTTTTATTTATAATCAATATTATATTAACAAAAAGATATTGTTATGAACGTCACCGAAATCCTCACACTTATTATTTCTTTAACAGCCTTATTAGTGACATATTTAGTTTTTAAAACTAATCAAGCGCCTCAAATTATAGCTTATGCAACTCCCCATTATGGAAAACAGAGTTTCATTCAATTACATATAAAAAATATAGGAAATGGTATCGCAGAAAATATAAAAATTACTAGTTCTCATCCAATACCTCGACGTGCATTTGGTATTACTCACTTGAATGATCCTGTCGAATATTTTGAGACAGGAATTTTTAAACATGGAATCAAAATAATGCATCCCAATCAGGATTATTTTTATGATTGGGGACAATATGGTGGACTAATAGAAGCATTAAATGACCAAGTACTAATTTTTGAAATCAGTTATCAATTTAGGTTTCCTTTGTCTCTTTGGAAATCAAGAATAAAAGATATTTCATCAATCAATATTAGAGAGCTAGAAGAACTACCTGCATCTACTGGTGATTTAAACAATCAACTAGAGAAAATTCACAAAGAATTAGAAAAGTTTAATAAAGAATTCTTAAAAAGACCTAAATAAACTTGATTTCTCTATCCGAGCCCCTTACATCTATACTTAACTCAAAATATTAATTGGCATGACATTATGACTTTAGAAAAGGCAACTTTGCCTGTACCCGATTTTTCTCAAATTACACTTGATCAACTTAAAGCACAGATTGAACAAGCGATTCAAAATGGTCAACACTTTATAAACCAACTCGAGACAGTCCCAGACACGGTACAATTACAATTAAATGTGCTCGATCAAATCGATGAATTAGAAAACCAAATGAGCGAATCTTGGGGAATTTTGTCTCACTTAAATACTGTGATGAACAATCCTGAAACCCGCGAGATTTATCAGTCTCTTTTACCTAGCTTAAGTGAATACTACACACAATTAGGGCAACATACTGCGCTCTATCAAACCTACCAACATGTGCATGATGCACCTATTTTTTCGGATTTACCAGAAGCTCAACAGAGTGCGATTAAACTTGCACTTAGAGACTTTAAACTCTCAGGCGTGGCTCTAGAAGGCGATGCAAAAAAACGCTACGCAGAAATATCAGCTCGTTTATCGCAGCTTTCTTCAGATTTTTCTAACCACGTTCTTGATGCCACACAATCATATTTCAAACCATTAACTGAAGATGAACTTGCTGGTTTACCTGCGAGCAGTATCGAACTGCTAAAGCAATACGGTCAACAACGTGAACTCGATCAAGCCGTGGCGACATTGGATTTCCCTTCTTATCTTGCGATCATGACTTACGCAGATAATCGAGAGCTTCGCGAAGCCTTATATAAAGCATATACCACGCGAGCGTCGGATCAGTCAGATCACCCTGAATATGACAATACTGCGGTGATGGAAGAAATTCTCAAATTGCGCCAAGAAATGGCTCATCTTTTAGGTTTTGATCATTATGCAGCATATTCACTGGCAAGTAAGATGGCTCCAAGTGTTGAAGCTGTAGATCAATTCCTGATTGAGTTGGCAGAACATGCTCGTAAACCTGCCCTACAAGAAATTGAGGCATTAAAAGCAATTGCTCAATCTCATGGTGTAGATGAACTACAACCTTGGGACACGACGTATTTCTCGGAAAAACTCAAAGTTCAACAGTTTAATCTGTCTCAGGAAGCACTTAAGCCATACTTCCCTACCCCTGTCGTCGTTCAAGGTTTATTTAAAATTGTGGAGCGTTTATATGGTATTCAAGTCATTGAACGTGAAGCACCAGTATGGCATCCAGATGCACGATATTATGAGCTTGAAGATCAAGGCAGTGTCATAGGTGGATTCTATTTTGACTTGTACGCTAGAAGTGGGAAACGTGGTGGAGCATGGATGAGCGGATTCCGCTCACGTATGCAAACCAACAATGGCATGCAGAAACCGATTTGTTACATGGTCGGTAATTTTACACCACCGATTGGTCAACAATCTGCGCTTTTGACACATGATGAAGTCGTTACTCTTTTCCATGAGTTTGGACATGGTCTGCATCATATGCTCACAGAAGTAGATCATATCTCTGTAGCAGGCACACATGGTGTCGCTTGGGATGCCGTCGAGCTGCCAAGTCAGTTTATGGAATTCTGGACTTGGGATAATGAAAGCTTGGCTTTAATCAGCCAACACATTGAAACCAAAACACCGTTACCTGAAGAACTCCTTAAGTCTCTTTTGGATGCGAGATTTTTCCAATCAGGCATGCAAACCCTTCGACAGCTTGAGTTTGCCATGTTTGATTTGAATATACATAAACAATCTCCTGCTTTATATGCAACAGGTATTCAACAATCCTTAAACGAAATTCGTGAACAATATGCTGTTCTCCCTACAGCACCATACAACCGATTCCAAAATAGTTTTAGCCATATTTTCGCAGGGGGTTATGCCGCAGGCTACTACTCTTACAAATGGGCTGAAGTTTTAGCAAGTGATGCATTCGATCGCTTTGAACAAGAAGGGATCTTCAACCAAGAGACTGGACTTGCTTTCCGCAAGGCAGTGCTGGCTGTAGGCGGTAAAGATACAGCGCTTGATGCCTTTGTTAAATTTAGAGGTCGTGAGCCTAAAATTGATGCATTATTACGCCATCAAGGTTGGACGAATGACACTAAAACTGCTTAAACTACGCTACTAATTTTTGAAGGTGAGAGTCATTATGTCGATCAAACGTCGTTTCATTGCAGGTGCAAAATGTCCGAAATGTGAAGCTATGGATCGTATTGTCATGCTCACTTCAGGTGATTCAGAATGGATCGAATGTATTGAATGCAACTATTCTGAAAATCGTCCGACACACATTGACGAACCTCAAATGCCTGAGGTTGCAGACGAAATTGGTGTTATTCAATTTAAACCTAGTCCAAGAAATTAAGATGCTTAAAGTCAATAAAGCCAGCTCTATAGAGCTGGCTTTATTGTAAATTCATTAAAAAATAAGCACCCGAAGGTGCTTATTTATTTAATTATTGATACCAACCAAATAACTTAAAGATATAAGGTACATAGGCGATAATTAACATAGCTGGAATCATCACAATCAGAGGAAGAATCCAACGTTCGTATTTGTAGTAGAACGTTTTATCTTTCACTTCTGCATCGGCAGCAGCCACCTCTTCATCACCAATCGACTGCCTTGCGAGCAAGTGATTGAGTGCAACTGGAGGTGATACATAACCCAATTCGAAACCAATTAAAGCAATCATCCAGAAGTGAACAGGATCTATACCATAAGCGTAGGCGACAGGAGCAACTGTTGCTGAAATTAAGATGACAGCACCAAACGGATCCATAATCATACCGACAAATACCATGAGACATACGATCAAGGTAATCACGATATAGATATTTTCAATATCCGTTGGGAAGTGTTCCATCAACTCGATACGCTCTAAGTATCCACCAACGCTGACAGACAATGCCATTAAGATCACAAGCGCCCCGATATGTCCGACTGTTTCACTTGCAGATACATGAATTGACTTCCAGAAACTCACTTTACGTGCAGGATTGTCTGGACTATCCTGTGCTGCAATTTCAGATGCTGACACTCGCGCCTTAGCTGCTTCTTGTTCAACCGAAGTATGGCTTAATGTCGTATCCCAATGTCCTACTGGTGCGAGCGGTGCTGGTTCATGACGTAATTTTTCATAAAGCACCATGACAAGTAAGATGATTGGCATCATGACTGGTGCAGTGAACTCATTCAAATTGGTATTTAATGCATACTTGTAGAATGACCACACGATCAGGAACACGATCACATAAGGAACTACTGCCACTAATGCCTTAGCGGAATTCGGGAATGCAACTGATGGCGCTGCAATACGGAATTTTTGCTCAGCAAAGAACAGTGAAATTAATAGGAACAGTGTCGAAGTGATGAGGAAAACACCGATACCATATTGGTATAATAAATCAGTTGTTACTTCTTTGTTCAGTGATGCAACAACAACAATCAATAGACATGGACGGAGTACCACACCAAGCGAACCCGACATCGCTGCTGTAGCCAAAGCGAATTGACGGCGTCCGCCCGCATTCCAAACTTCTTTATAAATGATCGCACCTGCAGCGATTACAAAAATACCTGATGCACCTGTATAAGCTGTAGGTAATGCAGCAGCAAGTAAGATTAACCAGGTAAGCGTTTCAGGCGCTAGATTCCATGGACGTAAAATATTTAGGAATTTATCAACAATTAATGTCTGCTTTAACAGCATACCTGCCCAAATGAACAGTGATAAATTAAGGAAAATGGTAGAGAACTCAACCAGCTGCCCTAAATAAATCCCTTGACCCATTGGATAGTCCATCACAAAGGTAAAGTTAAATCCTGTTGTGATCGCCATATAGGCATAAAGTGGGACTGACAATAATGCCATGCCAATCGTACCACCTGGCTTCGCATTTTCTGGTACACGGAACAATTGGTACAAACTAATTAATGTCAGTGTACTGAACAAGATTATCCATAACCAATAGATGATTGTCATCTCACTGGTTGGCGGAACACCAGAGTTCAATACAGATCTATACTGACTGATCGCTGAACTGGTTAAGAAACTGTTCGCAAGTATCATTGCGACAGCGTAAACCCGATAATCTAAAACAGAACTTGGACCGCGTAGACCAATGTGGTGGATTTTAAGTGTTGCAGTGATCGCTGCAAGTACCACCATGATAATCAATAGAACTGCCTTATTTTCCGTACCAAATTGGAAAATACCAAAGAAAGTTGTTTCCATGGTTCGGTAAGTTCGTATTGAAGGATTATCTTCTAAATACTGAATTGACTTATCATAGAAGGCATATTTTTCTTCACATAACTGTTGACCAGCCAATACAGAGGCACGAACATCTTCTTCAGACGTTGTACCAAAGATATCTGCAAATTCATCTTTTGCATTAGCTTGCATTTGGTTTTGAACCAAAAGGTCAATATTTGGATTTCGATCACAGACTGGCTTTTCAGGTTCGGCACGCAAGAATGAATACTGCATACCAATTTTTTCGTCACCGTATAGACTTTCACCTATACGTAACATCTGCCCGTGAATCATTTCTCCTGTCCCGATGATGAGCGTCAGTAACAGTAGAAGCAAAATCGTAAACGCAGATATCCACTCAGTCCATATATAACTAAGTAGACCTAACCCAGATCTCTTTTTAGAAGGCTCTTGCATTGTTATTCCATTATTTAATACTGCTATACATTGCCTGTACAGCTCATCTTTTCTAATTCGGGCTTAGGCAAAATCCTTTACCTAATTTCCTTACCACTTTTATCACATGAATCTGACTGATTTTTTTTTAAAAAAGAATGACTGACTTTTCCATTTTTTTTAAATTTATGCCAATTTTCATCAATTCACCTCTTAAGAGCGAGATAAAAACCAACTAAATCAGTAGGCTATACCATACTGTATTTCTTTTTTTAAACAAATATGACCTTAAAAAAATAAATGCAAAAGATTTGAATCTGATCACACATTAAAATAAGTGATAATTAAGCATCAGAGGAATTAAGAGATGTGTGTGTCCTTCACGGAGATGTGCTGATAAATTAAAAAGAACATGCTGAGTAATGCCCCCCATATTGCACCTGTTAAATGTGCTTCAACCAATACTGGGCTACCAATCATTTGCGCAGTATCGAGAGAACCAAAGATATTTTCCCACAAAATTTTGCCCGTGATTAAAGCTAATACAAGCAGCGAGAATTTACGTTCTTTTTCAAATTTTAAAAAATAAACTGCCAAAGCCATATACATACCATGTAGCACCCCTGATAGACCTGCATAAGCTTCAACGCGAGGATAAACATAAAAAAAACTTAAACTAATTAATGGCGGGAGTGCGATCAACAAGTACAACATGTACCTAATTTTGACATATGGGAAGATGAATGGTAGGCAGGCTAAACCCACCATATTCAATGCATAGTGTATCCATCCCACATGTACATAGTGAGCTGTCCATACTCGCCAAATTTCTTCATCCAATACAGGACGCCAATAGAAAAAATACTCCTGAAAAATCTGCAAACTAGCAGCAATACTGATACAGCATGCAATAAACAGTATTTTTCGAATCAGGATAGTATCTTTCATCTTTCGTATTCCTAAAAGAAAAAGAGCTTAAAGCTCTTTTTCTTGAATAACTCCATTTTTAATTTTGAACAAAATTAAAAAATCTTATTCGCCTAATGTGTTCTCGAAAAGATCATCGGCTTCATTGGTCGCTTGATCATCCCAGAAGCTCGACATTCCATCTGCTTCAGTTCGGACACCTGTATTCTCCGTCCAATAACGGTCTGAGATCGCTTGTATCATTTGTCCTGCCATATTATCCAATAACTTAAACTCTGGATTTACAGGAACTTCTTCAGCACGTGAAGCGGCATAAGAACGTAATGCATCACGTATTTTTGCATCGTCACCACTGGCTTGTGCTGCAACAGCATACAAGGCATGCGATAAGCGTACTCCTTTTTGCTCACCAATTTGCATAGATTGTTTAAGCGTTTGGTATGGATCTGGTTTGCCTGCATCAGCTCCAGGTAATAATGTCCAAATCACTGCTCGAGTAGCATTCGGTACGCCCCAGAACTTGTTGTTATCGAGGCAGACCATGCCACGTTCAACAATTGCTGCGATATCTTTAGGAACATGCACTTGACCACCAGAAGCAATATCATTGGTCATCGCTTGTAAGCCACTTAACATGCCTAACAGATATACTGTTTGGTCAAGATTACGACGCATAGTTGGACATGAGTCACCTAAATTATATTTATATTTAGACTGCCAACGCTCCGCAAACAATTGATAACCCGTATATTGACGTTCGGCAGCAACAGCAGCCCAGCGCTTTTGTTCAATACGCGCATCTTGTGCTTCTGTCACTTGACCTGCTTTTGATGCTCTTAGGTATCTTAATTCTGCATCTAAGGCACGATTTTCTGCGCACATCCCTGAAGCTGAATATAAAAGAACTGCCATACGGGTCGGATCAGCACCCATATCTTTAGTCGCCATAATCACAGGAGTCAAAGCTGTGCCCTGATTACACACCATATCCACATCACCCATTGAGAGTACTGGCGGTAAGATGTGTTTTTCACTAAACGCAAGTGATGCATTCGCACCAGTTTTGATTACGTATGAACATCCAGATAAAGTTGTAGCTGCTACAACCGCAATTGCCGTGAAAAGACCTTGAGTCTTTAATTTAGACATACTTCCTGTCCTCAATTTTATAATTTTGTCATCCTTGCGATTTAAAATATCAGATGCAATCGCTGAATAAAAGTGCAGCAATGCACTTCATTAACAATTAGTCTGTCATTGATCTGAATTGAAATAATTGACTTATTTTTTGAATTGTTAAAATTTTGGGCAAAAAAAAGTAGCATTGCGACGGTTCGGCACATGCTACTTATTAAATGGTAAACTCAAGAGAGTTTATTTTGTTCGTTGTTGTGGTGTTCAATTCGTTCCTTCAGCACAGTTCCTAGTCTTCCAATTATAATTGCCATAACAGCAGCAACCACTAGAAACAACCACATATGAATTTCGCTCATTTTGAAATTCCTCATTAGCTGTTGGTATATTTAATGTACTTTAGAAATTTAGATTTCATCGCATTTTTGTCTAACAATTTGATTTTCTTTCATTTTCGTCAAACAATTCATTTTTTGTTCATACTATACGTTTTTAAATAATTGTTTTTTATCATGTTTTAAATTTTAAAATAAAGCACTTTTTGTCTAACAATTAGCCAAAATTTGCATGAGCAATCAAGCTTTTCCATTGTTTTTCATCTATTTGATCTCTCCAAATCACCAAAGAATCTAATTTCTTTTCGTTAAAACTGAGTACAACGAAGTAATGAAAATGAAAAACTCGAGTCAGTTTTGCTTGGTATATTTTTGGATTTGAAGTCATTTGAATCGACCATAAATCTTTGTCTAGTTTTTGTAATTCACTTAATTGTGGTTTTTTTCTAAAACCCCACCAGATAATCAGTATAAATATAATACTGCTTAAAGCATAAATGAGCTCAATACTGATTAATAAAGTAATACTCATGATGAACATAAAGAAAGCGTGAAACACAGCTGAATAAAGGCTGTGTTTCAGTGAATAACGCTCATGGATTATGGACATAATCTTTTAATTTTTGAATAAATTGGCGCAATTCAGGTCGAGGTGGTTCAGAAACCTCCATAAACCAATCCAATAAATCAGGATCTTCTTGCTCAACCAATTCAGCAAACATTGCTTTCTCTTCAGGTTCAGCTTGCAAATAGTATTGCTTTACATAAGGATCAAAATACACGTCAATTTCTTTTAACCCACGACGTGCGCGATAGATAACTTTACGCTCTTCAAGCGTTAATTCATCGTACATTTTTATCCCCTAATCTGTGTTCATTCCATTTTAACTGAAGCCATGAGCTTTGTGTTTTAAAAATATCAATTGACCAAATTCATCAGCATTTCTTGTGTTTTGAGCATTCAACACATTGCACCAATGTTCAGGCTCTCTTATGTTGTGGCTATTCTAATAACACTTATGGAAATATAAATATGCAATCAGGCGCAATTCGACCAATTCCTAATATGTTGCCTCGAAAATTATTCAATGCAGAACATGAAGCCTTTCGTGATACTGTCCGAAAATTCTATGAAAAAGAAGTCGTTCCAAATATTGCCAAATACGAAGAACAACAACATGTAGATCGTGACTTATGGAATAAAGCGGGTGAAATGGGTCTATTGTGTACCACAATGCCTGAAGAATATGGTGGATATGGTGTAGATCGACTCTACAGTATGATCCTCATTGAAGAACAAGCTTATGCAATGGATTCATCAACTGGTTTTTCATTGCATTCGGATATTGTTGCGAACTACCTGAATAATTTTGCCAACGAAGAGCAGAAGAAAAAATGGCTCCCTAAAATGGCTTCTGGCGAAGTTGTCACTGCCATTGCGATGACGGAGCCTGGTACAGGTTCAGACTTACAAGCTGTACGAACTTCTGCAGTTTTAGATGGCGATGAATATGTCATCAATGGTTCTAAAATTTTTATTACCAATGGTTATCTATGTGACATGGCGATTGTTGTGTGCAAGACAGGTAATAGTGATAAAGGTTCAGCCAACTTATCGCTTATCATTGTCGAAGCTGATCGAGCAGGATTCACCAAAGGTAAACCACTCAATAAAATTGGTATGAAAGGACAAGATACTTGCGAATTGTTCTTTGATAATGTTCGTGTACCAAAGGAAAATTTAATTGGTATGGAAGGCATGGGCTTCATCATGCTTATGAAAGAACTCGCATGGGAACGTATGCTTGTTGCGATTATCTGCCAAGCAGGTGCAGAAGCTGCCTTTGCGCACACAGTACAATATACAAAAGATCGTAAAGCATTTGGTAAGCCTATTGGTGCATTTCAAAATACACGTTTTAAGCTAGCAGAACTTCGAACTGAAATAGACTTCTGTCGTTCTTATTTAGATCGTTGTATGGAATTACAACTTGAGGGTACTTTAGGTGTAGATGCTGCCGCAGCTGCAAAATATAAAATTTCTGATATGTTCTCTAAAGTCGTTGATGAGTGCTTACAGTTACATGGTGGCTATGGCTTCATGCTTGAATACCCTATTGCACGCGCATATATCGATAACCGTGCAAATCGTATTTATGCCGGCACCAATGAAATCATGAAAGAACTCATATCACGTTCTTTATAAATAGAAAA
The DNA here is from genome assembly GCF_056779695.1 of Acinetobacter sp. 25-47-122. Taxonomy (NCBI): domain Bacteria; kingdom Pseudomonadati; phylum Pseudomonadota; class Gammaproteobacteria; order Moraxellales; family Moraxellaceae; genus Acinetobacter; species Acinetobacter sp. 25-47-122. The sequence goes on along the minus strand of NZ_JBWYIJ010000003.1, from coordinate 240,903 downwards.
AGGAAGCTTTCGCTTCCTTTTTTATTTTAATAGCTATTCATTAAGACACTAATTTAGGCTTTTTTACAGACTGTGCAGGAGCCTTCGCAAATTTTAAAATACCATCGTTAAAAGTCGCATTTTTGAGATCTTTACGATCAGCTAAATAGTTATGCGTTGCCATCCAAGGTGCCTTAGTACCTTGTTTTGGAAGTTGATCAGCCGCACGCGCAATATAACCTGATGACATTTCACCCATAACTGTTTCATCGAGCATTGCAGAATGGTCAGTTGGTGCGACAACTTCATCATAACCGTTCTGATCCATATATTTGAATAAACGGCAAATATAATCAGCAACGACATCTACTTTTAAGGTCCATGACGCGTTCACATAACCAATAACCATCGCCATATTTGGTACATCACTTACCATCACACCATTATAAAGCATATGTTCGCTAGTCTTGATCGGCTGACCATCAACAGTCGCTTTGATACCGCCCATAATTTGAATTTCTAGACCAGTTGCAGAAACAATGATATCTGCATCTAAGTGTTTACCAGATTTCAATTGAATACCATTTTCAGTGAAGGATTCAATATGATCTGTTTCAACACTTGCTTTACCACTACGTAAAATTTTGAATAAATCACCGTCTGGCACTACACATAAACGTTGATCCCAAGGATTGTAACTTGGGGTAAAGTGCTTCATATCTACTTTACCTTTCAACTGCATTTCAATAGATTTAAGAAGTAACTTGCGAACAAGTTGAGGTTGTTTTTTTGACAAAGCAAAAATTGCACGTTGCATTCCGATATTACGAGCACGCGTAAACTTATATGCCATGTCCTCTGTCATAAATTTACGTGTTTTGTCATAAACAAAATCAATCGAAGGAATTGAAGCAATATAAGTCGGTGAACGTTGTAACATTGTTACATGCCCAGCCCCACCTTTTGCCATTGCTGGTACTAATGTGATTGCAGTTGCTCCACTACCAATGATGACTACTTTCTTGCCGGTATAATCTAAATTTTCAGGCCAAAACTGTGGATGAATCAATTGACCTTTGAATTTATCTTGATTTGGAAAATCAGGTTGGAAACCTTGATCATAGTTATAATAGCCTGTGCAGCCTAAGACAAAATTAGCTTGCCAAGTTTGTTTCTTTTGATTTTGATCTTCGATTTCTACAATCCATTTTTTGATTGAAGTATCGTAATTCGCAGAAAGTACACGATGTTCAAAATGAATTTTTTCTTTAATATTGTACTCACTAACAACTTCACCCAAGTAACCTTTAATCGAAGCGCCATCTGCAAGCACATTCGCTTTACGCCATGGCTTAAAATTGTAGCCAAAAGTAGACATATCTGAGTCGGAGCGAATACCTGGGTATTTAAACAAATCCCACGTTCCACCGAAACTTTTACGACGTTCGAGTATTTCAAATTTACGGTTCGGATTATTTTTAATTAAATGTGCTGCAATTCCAATTCCAGAGATACCAGCACCAACAATAAGAATATCGACTTGCTTATCCATTTCTTTTATTAACCTTTTTATAAGAACATTTTTATTAAAACATATTTTTGACAATACACAATGTCAAGTTTGACTAAAAGTTGCAAAAAACATATCAATTCAGGTCAAGTAATGCCAATTGTTAGACAAAAAAAGGCCGGTTTATTCAACCGACCTTTTTTGAACAACTTGCGATGTTCTACACGAAATTATTTAACTTCGCGATCTACTAGCTCAACGTAAGCCATCGGTGCAGCATCACCTGCACGGAAGCCCGCTTTAAGAACACGTAGATAACCGCCGTTACGTTCTTTGTAACGAGGGCCAAGAACGGTAAATAATTTACCAACAGTTGCTGCTGAACGAGTACGAGCAAACGCTAAACGACGGTTTGCTACTGTATCGACTTTAGCTAAAGTGATTAAAGGCTCAGCTACACGACGTAACTCTTTTGCTTTAGGCACAGTTGTTTTGATCAACTCGTGTTCAAACAAAGAATTAGCCATGTTTTGGAACATCGCTTTACGATGACTGCTTGTACGGCCTAATTTCACACCACTATTACGATGACGCATGGTGATAGTCCTACTTAATTAACGACTACGATAGGCAAAACGATCGTCCATACGTAAACTAGCTGGTGGCCAGTTTTCTAAACGCATGCCGAGTTGTAAGCCTTTTGAAGCCAGAACATCTTTGATCTCAGTCAACGATTTTTTACCTAAGTTAGGAGTTTTTAACAACTCAACTTCAGTACGTTGAACAAGATCACCAATGTAGTAAATATTTTCTGCTTTCAAACAGTTAGCAGAACGAACAGTAAGCTCTAGATCATCTACTGGACGAAGCAAGATTGGGTCAACTTCTTCACGAGGTTCTTGAGCAACTGGAGCTTGATCTTTCTGAAGATCAACAAAGATTGCAATTTGTTGTTGCAAGATTGTTGCCGCTTTACGGATCGCTTCTTCAGGATCAACAGTCCCGTTTGTTTCAAGATCAATGACCAACTTGTCAAGGTCTGTACGTTGTTCTACACGAGCATTTTCAACTGTGTAAGAAACACGTTTAATCGGGCTATAAGACGCATCTAATTGTAAACGTCCCACTGGGCGAGTTTCACCTTCTGGGAAGCGAGAATCAGAAGTCTCATAACCACGACCTTGAACAACTTTCAAGCGCATTTTCAATGAGCCTGAAGCACTTAACGTGCCGATCAAATGTTCAGGGTTAACCACTTCAACATTGTGAGGTAAACGAAGATCAGCGGCAGTTACATCGCCAGGACCTTGTTTCTCTAACGTCAAATATGCTTCATTTTGATCGAACAGCTTAATAGACAATCCTTTAAGGTTCAGCAAGAGCTCGACGATGTCCTGCTGCAAGCCTTCTAAAGTACTGTACTCGTGCTCGACGCCTTCAATCTCAACTTCAACCACAGCAGCGCCAGGCAAAGATGATAAAAGAATGCGACGTAAAGCATTACCTAGAGTATGACCAAAGCCACGCTCTAAAGGTTCTAGAATCACTTTTGCCGAGGTCCCGCTTGCCGCTTCGACCTTGATCGCTTGCGGAGTTAGAAACTCGTTTGCAGTACGCGTCATTATTGCTACCTCAAGGATTATTTAGAATACAATTCAACAATCAAGCTTTCGTTGATTTCAGCAGGTAAATCAGAACGATCAGGTGCAGATTTGAATGTACCTTCTAATTTAGAATGGTCAACTTCCATCCAAGAAGGAGTTCCACGTTGAGCAGCCAATTCAATTGCGTTTTTAATACGTAATTGTTGTTTAGCGCCTTCGTGTACTGCAATCACGTCACCAGCTTTAACTTGGATTGACGCGATGTTAACACGACGACCATTTAAAGTGATTGAACGGTGAGATACAAGCTGACGAGCTTCTGCACGTGTAGAACCAAAGCCCATACGATAAACAACGTTATCTAAACGGCTTTCAAGCAATTTCAACAAGTTTTCACCTGTTGCGCCTTTAACACGAGCAGCTTCTTTATAGTAGTTACTAAATTGACGTTCTAAAACACCGTACATACGACGTACTTTTTGTTTTTCACGTAATTGTAGTGAGTACTCTGATTGTTTACCACCACGAGCTCCACCATGTTGGCCAGGAGCTTTAGCATGTTTTTTTGTCTTAACATCAAACGGTTTAACGCCTGATTTAAGTTGCAGGTCTGTCCCTTCGCGGCGAGAGAGTTTGCATTTTGGACCAATATAACGAGCCATGAATGTTTCTCCTTACACGCGACGTTTTTTAGGTGGACGGCAACCGTTGTGAGGAATTGGAGTCACATCGGTAATGCTATTAATTTTATAACCCACTGCACCTAAAGCACGAACCGCAGATTCACGACCTGGACCAGGACCTTTAACAAGGACGTCCAAGTTTTTCAAACCGTAATCTAAAGCAGCTTTACCAGCAACTTCAGCAGCTACCTGAGCAGCAAACGGAGTTGATTTACGTGATCCACGGAAGCCTTGTCCACCTGAAGTGGCCCAAGCCAGTGCATTACCTTGACGATCGGTAATAGTCACAATGGTGTTATTAAAAGAAGCGTGAATGTGTGCAACACCTTCAGAGACGGTACGAGTGACCTTCTTGCGTGTGCGAGTATCTTTAGCCATCTTTTAGCTTCCAGAAATCTTATTTCTTAATAGGTTTGCGCGGACCTTTACGGGTACGTGCGTTAGTTTTGGTGCGTTGTCCGCGGACAGGCAAGCTGCGACGATGACGAAGACCGCGGTAGCAGCCTAAATCCATTAAACGTTTAATGTTCATGGAAATTTCGCGACGTAAGTCACCTTCGGTCGGAACCTTAGCAACTTCTGCACGAATCGCATCAAGCTGAGCGTCATCTAATTCACGGATCTTAGTAGTTGGTGCAATACCAGTTGCAGCTAAGATTTGCTTAGCAGTATGGCGGCCAATACCAAAGATATACGTAAGAGAGATAACAGCATGCTTGTTATCCGGAATGTTTACACCGGCAATACGAGCCATTCACTTTCTCCAAAAAGGCAGTAGAGATAATCAACCGCCCCACAAAATCTTTGAGGGGCGGATAATAACCTAATTAGCCTACTGAAATCAACAGGTCTTGATCAGATTAACCTTGACGCTGCTTATGACGAGGTTCAGCGCTACAAATCACGCGGATTACCCCATTACGACGGATAACTTTACAGCTACCACAAATTTTCTTTACAGAAGCTTGAACTTTCATGATGAAACCTCTAAGTGCGCTTATCCCTTAGGATGAGCAGTCGTTTTACTCATTAGTGTTTGATTATCATATTGGCGCGATGTGAGGTGTGCCTGTAGCTGAGCCATAAAGTCCATAACTACAACAACCACGATCAACAGCGATGTACCACCCAAATGGAATGGAATACCAAAAGAACTTTGAAGTACCATCGGCATTAAACATACAACAGTGATATAAATCGAACCGATAAATGTTAAACGACTAAGAATATGATCTAAATAACGAGCAGTTTGCTCACCTGGGCGGATACCAGGTACATAAGCTCCACTACGCTTTAAGTTTTCTGATACTTCTTTAGGACTGAAAACTAGTGCCGTATAAAAATAACAGAAGAAAATAATAAGCGCACCGAATAGCACCAAATATAATGGTTGTCCAGGCGATAAAACTAATGCCAAATCTTGTAGTGTACGCTTAACGATCCCTGCATTAGGATCAGAACTACCTAACCATTGACCTAAACTTGCAGGAAACAGCAATAACGAACTTGCGAAAATTGCTGGAATTACACCCGCCATATTTATTTTTAATGGTAAGTGAGTCTGTTGTGCAGTAAATACTCGGCGACCTTGCTGCTTTTGAGCATAGTTAACAGGTATACGACGTTGTGCTTTTTCAATAAACACAATCGCAGCTAAAACAGCTAAAGACAATAAGCCAAATATAGCAATACCAATTAAACTTGATTGACCATTTTCCACAAGGGTAAATGATTGCACAACCATACTTGGTAAACCAGCAACAATACCTGCAAAGATGATCATAGAGATCCCATTACCAACACCACGTTCGGTAATTTGCTCTCCCAACCACATTAAGAACATGGTACCTGCAACTAAAGACGTTAATGCAGGAATATAGAATGCTAAACCTGAAGTAAAGGTAATCCCTTGACTTATCAGACCAGCACACATACCAATACCTTGTACAATTGCAAGGAATAATGTGCCGTAACGCGTATATTGGTTAATCTTACGCTTGCCCTGCTCGCCTTCTTTTTTCAATGCTTCCAGCGAAGGAACAACCGTTGACATTAACTGCACGATAATCGATGCAGAAATATACGGCATGATCCCCAACGCAAGAATGGACATTCGTTCCAATGCCCCGCCTGAGAACATATTAAACAAACCAAGGAAAGTACCCTGGTTTGCATTAAAGAAACGTTCTAAAGCGACATTATCAATACCTGGCAGCGGAATATGCGCTCCTAGTCGAAAGACCACCAAAGCACCAATTAAAAACATTAATCGGCGAATAATTTCACGATATTTCACGTGAAATGGTTGACCTTTCATCATGTGAACATGACCTGTAGAACTAGGAGACATAGACACTCGCGATTACTCCTCGACTTTACCGCCAGCAGCTTCAACAGCAGCTTTAGCGCCTTTAGTCAATGCAACACCTTGAACAGTGAATGCACGAGTGATTTCACCAGAAAGAACGATACGAGCACGAATCATATCTTTACGTACAACGTTCGCTGCTTTTAAAGTTTCAAGAGTAACGATATCGCCTTCAACTTTGTTAAGTTCAGACAAACGTACTTCAGCAGTTTTCAAAGCCAATTGGCTAGTGAAACCGAACTTAGGTAGACGACGATATAATGCAGTTTGACCACCCTCAAAACCTGGACGAGTACCACCGCTCTTACGTGAGTTTTGACCTTTGACACCACGGCCACCAGTCTTACCAACGCCAGAACCAATACCACGGCCTAAACGAAGGTTATCACGTTTAGCACCTTCTGCAGGTGCAATTGTATTTAAACGCAGAGTCATGGCTTATTCCTCTACACTAACCATATAGTAAACTTGATTGATCATACCACGGTTAGAAGGAGTATCTTGAACTTCTACAGTGTGACCAATACGACGCAGACCTAAACCTTTAAGGCTAAGCTTGTGATTTTTCAAGCGATGCGATGCAGATTTAGTCTGGGTAACTTTAATCGTTTTCATGATTGATTACCCTTGAATTTGTGCTACTGAAAGACCACGTTTCGCAGCAACTTTCTCAGGAGAAGTCATATCACGCAGACCATTGAAAGTCGCGTTTACTACGTTCGCAGCGTTAGTAGAACCATAACATTTAGTTAATACGTTACGTACACCAACAGCTTCTAAAACAGCACGCATAGCGCCACCAGCAATTACACCAGTACCTTCAGAAGCAGGTTGCATGTAAACACGGCTAGCACCGTGACGAGCGTTGATAGGGTGCTGAACAGTACCATCAACAAGTTCAACAGTAATCATGTTGCGACGAGCAGCTTCAAGTGCTTTAGAAATAGCAGCTGGAACTTCACGAGCTTTACCACGACCAAAACCTACGCGACCATTACCATCACCCACAACAGTTAATGCTGTGAAAGAGAAGATACGACCACCCTTAACAACTTTGGCTACACGATCAACGGCAACCAGCTTTTCAACAAGACCTTCGTTTTGTTCAACTTTAGCCATGATTAGAACTCCAAGCCGTTTTCACGAGCAGCATCAGCCAAGGCTTTGATACGACCATGATATTTGAAACCAGAACGGTCAAATGCAACTTTAGTTACGCCAGCTGCTTTAGCACGTTCAGCGATTAAAGCACCAACTTTAGTAGCTGCTTCAACGTTACCTGTAGTACCACTACGTAACGTAGCATCTAAAGTAGAAGCTTGCGCTAATACTTTGCCACCATCTGCTGAGATTACTTGAGCATAGATGTGACGCGGAGTGCGGTTTACACACAAACGAGTCGCACCCAATGCACGGATGTGCAAGCGTGTGCTTTTCGCACGACGCAAACGGGTTTGTTTCTTTTCGTTCATAAGAACCTCGCGCCTTATTTCTTCTTAGCTTCTTTACGAAGTACAACTTCATCAGAATAACGAACACCTTTACCTTTATATGGCTCTGGCGGACGGTAACCACGGATATCTGCAGCAACTTGACCTAAAGCTGCTTTATCAGCAGATTTAAGCACGATTTCAGTAGCTGTAGGAGTTTCAGCAGTTACACCTTCAGGAAGGTTGTAATCGATCGGGTGAGAGAAACCTAGGTTAAGGTGAACTGTGTTCCCTTTAACCGCAGCTTTATAACCAACACCGATAAGTTGTAACTTACGTTCGAAACCTTCGCTAACACCTTTAACAAGGTTGTTAAGCACAGCGCGAGCAGTACCAGCTTGCATCCAAGCATCTTTAGATTCAGCTTTAGGAGCAACAGCTAGAATACCGTCTTCCTGTTTTAGCTCGACCAGCGCATGCAGGTTGAAAGACAAAGTACCTTTGCTGCCTTTCACTTCGACCTGCCGGCCGTTCTGAGTAACTGTTACACCGTTAGGTACAGTTACTGGGGCTTTAGCCACACGAGACATGAGGAATCACCTATTAAGAAACAAAAGCAATAACTTCACCACCGATACCTGCAGCACGTGCAGCGCGATCAGTCATGATGCCTTTGCTTGTAGAAACAATTGCAATACCTAAACCTTGCTTAACGCTTGGAAGGTTATCTTTACCGCGATATTGACGTAAACCTGGACGGCTAACGCGCTTCACAGTTTCAATAACTGGTTTGCCTTCGAAATATTTTAAAGTCAAAGTAAGTGTTGGTTTGCCTTCAGCATCCGCAACAGCTACGTCAGCGATATAACCTTCTTGTTGAAGAACGTTAGCAATCGCAACTTTTAACTTTGAGTTTGGCATAGAAACAGTTTGTTTCTTCGCCATTTGTGCGTTACGAACACGTGTTAACATGTCGGCAACGGTATCTTGCATACTCATTTATAGTGCTCCTTACCAGCTTGCCTTAACAACGCCTGGCACATCACCTTGCATTACTGTGTCACGTAATTTGTTACGGCTTAAACCGAACTTACGGAAGTAACCATGAGGACGACCAGTTAAACCACAACGGTTACGAAGACGTACTGGAGATGCATTACGTGGTAATGCTTGTAACTTCATCATCGCTTCGAAACGCTCTTCGTCGCTTGCATTTACGTTTGCAATAACAGCTTTTAATTCAGCACGTTTTGCAGCGTATTTAGCAACAGTAGCTTCGCGTTTCAATTCGCGATTAATCATACCTTTCTTAGCCATATCGACCTCTTATTTGAACGGGAAGCCGAATGCACGCATAAGCGCACGGCCTTCGTCATCGGTGCGAGCAGTCGTAGTGATGGTAATATCCATACCACGAATACGGTCAATCTTATCAAAATCGATCTCAGGGAACATGATCTGTTCTTTAAGACCCATAGAGTAGTTACCACGACCGTCAAATGATTTCGCAGAGAAACCACGGAAGTCACGGATACGAGGGATCGCGATAGAGATCAAACGGTCTAAGAATTCGTACATGCGTTCGCCGCGTAAAGTAACTTTACAACCAATCGGCCAACCATCACGGATTTTGAAACCAGCGATAGATTTACGAGCTAACGTAAGAACTGGTTTTTGACCAGCGATAGCTTGCATATCAGAAAGAGCACCATCAAGGAGTTTTTTGTCAGCAGCAGCTGCACCAACACCCATATTGATCGTGATTTTAGTGATGCGAGGGATCTCCATCACATTCTTAACGCCCAATTGTTCTTGTAATTGAGCTTTAAGTTCGTCGTTGTAACGCGCTTTAAGTCTGGCCATTGCCTATTTCAACCTATTACTTCGCTACCGCCACTGATTCACCATTTGATTTGTAAACGCGAGTTTTCACGCCATCAATCACTTGGTAACCAACACGGTCAGCCTTTTGGGTTGTAGCATTAAAAATTGCCACGTTAGAGATATGAAGCAAAGCTTCTTGTGTAACGATAGCGCCTTCAGCACCTGTTGCACGGTTAGGCTTTTGATGCTTCTTAACTAAGTTAAGACCTTCAACCTTAACTCGGTCATTAGAAACAGACAAAACAGTACCTTGTTTGCCTTTTTCTTTACCTGCGATCACGATTACTTGATCGCCTTTTTTAATCTTAGCCATGATTGCCTCTATTATAGAACTTCAGGAGCCAATGAAATGATTTTCATGAACTGTTCAGTACGAAGTTCACGAGTCACTGGTCCGAAAATACGAGTAGCAATCGGAGCTTTGTTGTTGTTCAAAATAACAGCAGCGTTATCATCGAAACGAATAACAGAACCATCTGGACGACGGATACCGAATTTTGTACGTACAACTACTGCATTCATTACGTCGCCTTTTTTAACACGGCCACGTGGAATTGCTTCTTTTACAGTAACTTTAATAATGTCGCCAACTGAAGCATAACGACGATGTGAACCACCAAGTACTTTAATACATTGTACGCGGCGAGCACCACTGTTGTCTGCTACGTCGAGCATAGTTTCGGTCTGAATCATTGCCCTACTCCAAAACCGAGCATCACCGGTCACAATTTCGAAAGGCTCAAAGAGTACTCGAAATTGACCGATGATGCAACAAGAACGTTATTTACTCAGCAGCTGCTTCAACAACTTCAACTAAAGTCCAAGACTTAGTTTTAGAAATTGGGCGGCTTTCTTTGATAGTTACAACATCGCCAGTTTTAGCAGTGTTGTTCTCATCATGAGCGTGTAATTTTGTTGAACGGCGGATTGATTTGCCATACAACGGGTGTTGAACGCGGCGTTCGATAAGAACAACGATAGACTTGTCCATCTTGTCGCTTACTACTTTGCCTGTTAACGTGCGAACTGTTTGCTCACTCATTGTGCGTTCCCCTGTTTTTCGGTAAGGAGGGTCTTGATGCGAGCAATAGTTTTACGAGTTAATTGCACTTCGTGCGATTTACCCAATTGACCAGTTGCTTTAGCCATGCGAAGACGGAATTGGTTCAACTGTTGCTCATCAAGCAAAGCTGTCAATTCTTCTACCGACTTTTCACGTAGATCTTTAGTTTTCATTACATTACCGTCCGAGTCACGATAGTGGTTTTAAACGGAAGTTTAGCAGCAGCAAGCGTAAATGCTTCACGCGCTAATTCTTCGTTCACACCTTCCATTTCGTACAGGATCTTACCTGGTTTGATTTCACAAACCCAATATTCCACAGAACCTTTACCTTTACCCATACGAACTTCTAATGGTTTTTCAGTAATTGGTTTGTCCGGGAATACACGGATAAAGATCTTACCACCACGTTTTACACGACGGCTGATTGTACGACGCGCTGCTTCAATTTGACGCGCAGTCATGCGACCACGTTCAACTGATTTAAGTGCGATAGTACCAAAAGATACTGTGCTACCGCGATGTGCTAGACCAGTGTTACGGCCTTTTTGCACTTTACGGAATTTAGTACGTTTAGGTTGCAACATGGATTATTCTCCTTTTTCAGCAGAACGATCATTGCGACGACCACGACGCTCTTGACCTTCACCACGACCGCGACCACGTTTAGCTGGACGTTCTTCAGCTGGAGCTGGGTTCATGACTTGTTTCATGCCGCCCAAGATCTCACCACGGAAGATCCAAACTTTAACGCCGATCGTACCGTAAGTAGTTTCTGCGCGAACCGCTGAATAGTCGATGTCAGCACGAAGAGTATGTAGAGGTACACGACCTTCACGATACCATTCAGTACGTGCAATCTCTGCACCGCCTAAACGACCAGAAACTTCAACTTTGATACCTTTCGCACCAGCACGCATAGTGTTTTGAACCGCACGCTTCATAGCACGACGGAACATTACACGTTTTTCTAATTGAGAAGCAATTGCTTCACCAACTAGACGAGCGTCTAAATCTGGACGATCAATTTCGTTGATGCTTACTTGCGCTGGAACACCCATAATATTGGTAAGTTCGCGCTGTAATTTTTCAATGTCTTCGCCTTTTTTACCGATTACGATACCAGGACGAGCAGTGCTAATTGTTACTTTAGCAGCACCTGTTGGACGTTCGATAAGAATATTGCTTACCATCGCATTCTTGAGTTTTTTATTCAAAAACTCACGAACTTGAAGATCTTTAAGCAAGTATTCAGCGTATTGTTTCGGATTCGCATACCAGTTAGCGTTATGACGTTTCACAACACCTAGGCGGATACCGATTGGATGAACCTTCTGACCCATATCAAACCCCTACCTTAACGGTGATGTGACAAGTACGCTTAGTAATACGATCTGCACGGCCTTTAGCACGTGGCAAAATACGTTTAAGGCTCATGCCTTCATCAACGTAGATCGTAGAAACTTTAAGATCGTCTACATCTAAACTGTTATTATGTTCAGCGTTTGCAATCGCAGATTCCAACGCTTTCTTAACTAAAACTGCAGCTTTTTTGTTGCTGAAGTTTAGGATGTTAAGAGCGTGCGCAACAGATTTGCCGCGAATCAAGTCTGCAACCAAACGAGCTTTTTGTGCCGAGATAGCGGCACCGCGTAATTTAGCAGTTACTTCCATCATAGCACCTATTAACGTTTAGATTTCTTGTCAACACCGTGACCACGGTAAGTACGAGTCGGTGCAAATTCACCAAGCTTGTGACCAACCATATGCTCAGATACGATTACCGGAACATGGTTACGACCATTGTGTACAGAAATTGTTAAACCAACAAAATCCGGGAGGATCATCGAACGACGCGACCAAGTTTTGATCGGCTTACGGTTATTAGCCGCGATAGCCGCTTCAACCTTAGCGAACAAGTGCGCATCGACGAATGGGCCTTTTTTCAGAGAACGAGGCATTGTCAGATTCCTTTACTTGTTACTTAACGCGACGGTCGCGAATGATCATCTTAGTCGTACGCTTATTGGTACGTGTCTTGTACCCTTTAGCTTTTTGACCCCATGGGCTTACAGGTTGAATACCTTTGTTACGCCCTTCACCACCACCATGTGGGTGATCTACCGGGTTCATCGCCATACCACGAACGGTAGGACGAACACCACGCCAGCGTGAAGCACCAGCTTTACCTAGTGAACGTAAGTTGCTTTCTTGGTTAGAAACTTCACCAAGAACTGCGCGACATTCAACGTGTACTTTACGCATTTCGCCAGAACGTAGACGAATAATTGCGTAAGAACCGTCACGACCCAATAACTGAGCAGAAGCACCAGCAGAACGCACTAATTGTGCGCCTTTACCGATTTTAAGCTCGATATTGTGAAGAGTAGAACCGATAGGCATGTTACGAAGTGGTAAGCAGTTACCTGGACGAATTGGAGCATCGTTACCAGATTGAACTTTATCACCAGCACGTAGACCTTTAGGCGCAATGATATAACGACGCTCACCGTCAGCATACAAAACTAATGCAATGTGTGCAGTACGGTTAGGATCGTATTCGATACGCTCTACAGTCGCAGGAATGCCATCTTTGTTACGTTTAAAGTCAACAATACGGTAATGTTGCTTGTGACCACCACCAACGTGACGTGTAGTAATGTGACCGTTGTTATTACGACCACCAGTACGTTTTTTAGCTTCTACCAACGGAGCATAAGGCGCACCTTTGTGAAGATGGTCGTGAACGACTTTCTCTACAAAGCGACGTCCTGGAGACGTTGGCTTACATTTTTGAATAGGCATAATTCTCGTCCTTATTCCGCTGTGCTTTCAGCGGTATCGCCCAAGTCAGCCATTTCTACATCTTGGCCAGCTTTCAGGGTGACGTATGCTTTTTTAACATCAGAACGACGTCCGATAGTTTTACCAAAGCGTTTAGTCTTACCTTTAGTGATAGTCGTGTTAACTTTAACAACTTCTACACCAAATAATTGTTCAACTGCTTTTTTGATTTCAAGTTTGTTTGCATCGATAGCAACTTTAAACACTTGAACACCAGCAGTTTCACCTAAAACTTGTGCTTTTTCTGAGAATACAGGTCCTTTTAGGACTTGATAGATACGTTCGTTGTTCATCCGAGTTCTACCTCAATTTTCTTAGCAGCAGCTACAGACATAACAACTTTATCGAACGCGATCAAGCTAACAGGATCGATAGCAGCAGCATCAACCACATCAACGTGTGGAAGGTTACGAGCAGCTAGATACAAGTTCTCATCAACAGCATCAGTAACGATTAATGCACGAGTAGCATTCAAGTCGTTAAGTTTTGCAAGCAATTCTTTAGTTTTTGGAGCAGCTACAGCAAACTCTTCAACTAAAACTAAGCGATCTTGACGAACAAGTTCAGCCAGGATGCATTGCATAGCACCGCGATACATTTTACGGTTTACTTTTTGAGACCAGTCTTGTGGACGAGCAGCAAAAGTTTTACCACCGCCAACCCAGATTGGGCTACGAATAGAACCAGCACGAGCGCGACCAGTACCTTTTTGACGGAATGGTTTTTTACCACCGCCAGAAACGTCCGCACGTGATTTCTGAGCTTTTGAACCTTGACGACCACCAGCTAAATAAGCTGTAACAACTTGGTGTACAAGAGCTTCATTGAATTCACGACCGAACGCAACTTCTGATAATTCAACAGCAGAGCCGGAAACAGTATTTAAATTCACGTTATTTCCCCTCAAGCCTTGATAGTAGGACGAACAGTTACGTCACCACCGGTAGCACCAGGAACCGCGCCTTTAACTACAAGAACTGAACGTTCTGTATCGATAGCAACGATTTCAAGACCCTGTGTAGTTACGCGTTCAGCACCTAAATGGCCAGCCATTTTTTTGCCTTTGAATACGCGACCAGGAGTCTGGTTTTGACCTGTAGAACCTAGAACACGGTGAGAAACAGAGTTACCGTGAGTAGCGTCTTGAGTACGGAAGTTCCAACGCTTAACACCACCTTGGAAACCTTTACCTTTAGACTGACCAGTTACGTCAACGATTTGACCCACTGTGAACAAATCTACACCGATAGTTCCGCCAACTTCACGACCTTCAAGATCAGCTTCTGTAACACGGAACTCTTGAACTAAACGACCAGCAGCAACACCCGCTTTAGCGAAGTGACCTTTCTGAGCATTAGTAACGCGAGATTCGCGACGTTCACCAGTAGTGATTTGAATCGCTTGATAACCATCAGTTTCAAGCGTTTTGATTTGAGTGATGCGGTTAGGATCAACCTCAATCACTGTAACAGGTACAGAAACACCAGCATCTGTAAAGATACGTGTCATACCGCACTTGCGACCGACTAAACCAATAGCCATGTGCATAAACCTCTAAAAAAGCGGCTTAATTAACTTAGAGTGTTAATTAACCGAAAGCCTTAACCCAATGCGATCTGAACGTCTACACCAGCTGCAAGATCTAATTTCATCAATGCATCTACAGTTTTGTCTGTAGGTTGAACGATGTCGATCAAACGTTTGTAAGTGCGGATTTCATACTGATCACGCGCGTCTTTGTTAACGTGCGGTGAAGTTAGAACGTTAAAACGCTCGATGCGAGTTGGCATCGGGATTGGACCACAAACTTGTGCGCCAGTACGTTTTGCTGTTTCTACGATCTCTTGAGAAGATTGATCAATTAAACGGTGATCAAAAGACTTCAAACGGATACGGATTCTCTGGTTAGACATACCAGTAAACTCCAAGCCAAATATATAAAGAATCACCCATGACGCATCTCCCCCTGTCCGAAAACAAGGCAAGTGTCAGAGGCAGTGAAAATCACTAAGGTCGTGATCGATGCCACGACTGTAACGATCTAAACAACAATCAACGTTGTTTAGCCCTTAATATCAAAGGGTCGCCCATTATAACGATTGTTTAACTGTTAAGCAAACCTATTTATCATTTTTTCTCAATTTACGGTTAAGCGTTGGCGGCTTTCTTTTGTACACCCTGCCCGAACCCCAATACATAATTAATTGCATCGATCAGCAATTCATTCCCTTTATGAAACCTCGTTTTTTTTGTTTGTTTTAAGGTATCTAAAGATTGTACATAAGCGCCAGAAAATACCTTTTCATGCTCTTCATTCTCAATATACATTTGTAAAACTTTCGGCGTTATTTCTGGATGAAACTGAAAACCCAGCACATTCTTTCCAATTTGGTACATTTGGTTTGCACACACATTATTTTCAGCCAGTCTGACGCCTCCTTTAGGAATCTCAAAAGTCTCACTGTGCCATTGCATTATTTCCAATTCTTTAGGTATTTCAAAGTAATCTGATAAACCATGTTGAGTTCTGAAGACTTTAGTCCAACCTAACTCTTGTTGTTCATTTAAACGTACACTTGCTCCCAAAGCATTGGCTATAAGCTGACCTCCGAGACACAAACCAATTGCAGGCTTGCCCAGTGATAAATATCGACGGATCCATCTTTTTTCTATTTTTAGCCATGGATAATTTACCTCATCATTTACACTCATTGCTCCACCCATGATGATTAGTAAATCAATATCTTCAATTGCTGGTAACGCCTCGATTTCTAATGCCATCTCAACAGGTAATGCAAAAAACTCCGTAGCACTAATTTGCGCTCCAATTGATTTTAAATATTCATAACAACTTCCGAACCCTTCACCAGCAATATGCTGAAAGTAATGCACTTTTAATGGCTTCATTTTCCAACCCGAACTATTCTTATATTGCACTAGCAGTTGCAAAAATGAAGCCAACCTATAGGTTGTTAAATAATTTTAAACAAAGCACAGCTATGCAGTTTTTTAGTAGTATGTTTTGTTAGTTATAAAATGACGGTTTATACAGGTAAATTGTGAAAATAAATACGCAAACTCAACTCATACACAGCCCTAGAAAAGCACCTCAACTTTTAAATAGTATTCAACCCCCTATTTATCGTGCATCAACGATCATTTTTGAAAATACCGATGCTCTTTTCAATCGCCATTGGACCGATGCTTATGACTATAGTTACGGAACGCATGGCACCCCCACTACGTTTACGCTAGGCGACAATATTGCACAATTAGAAGGCGGAGAATACTGCCTACTTGCACCAAGCGGACTCTCTGCAATCAACTTGGTGAATTCTTGTTTTTTAGCACATGGTGATGAAGTTTGGGTCGCTGACAATATTTACGGTCCAAATATGGAGCATCTGCGAAACCTAGAATCACGTTATGGTATTGCCGTTAAGGTCTATAACCCAATTGATGTTGAGAGCTTTAAACCAAGTGATAAAGCTAAGTTAATTTGGTTAGAAGCTGCAGGATCTGTAACACTTGAATTTCCAGATTTAACGAATCTGGTGAAAAAAGCTCAAGCTCATAAGATGCTTACCGCACTTGATAATACTTGGGGAGCGGGTCTAGCTTTTAATGCTTTTGATTTTGGTACAGAACACTTAGCAGTCGATATTACCGTCCATGCACTCACCAAATATCCAAGCGGTGGTGGTGACATTCTCATGGGAAGTGTCGTAACAAAAAACAAGGATTTATACCACAAGCTATTTCGCATGCATGCAATTCAAGGAATTTCTATATCAGGCGATGACACCGCACAGATTCAGCGCAGCCTATCTTCAATGGAACTCCGTTATACGCACCAATCTAAATCAGCGCTAACTTTATTAAGCTGGCTTCAACAGCAAAATGAGTTTGCACAAGTATTGCACCCTGCCAATCCAAAATCTGCAGGTCATACTTTTTGGAAAGAAGTTTGCCTATCAGAATTAAGCGCAGGTTTGATCAGTGTAATTTTTGATAAAAAATATAATCTTCAAGATATACGCAATTTTTGTGATGCTCTCCACCTGTTTAAATTAGGTTTTAGCTGGGGTGGCCCAGTGAGTTTAGTAATGCTCTATCAAATTGATCAAATGCGTGAGCTTGCACATCCACATTTAGAAGAAGGAATATTGGTTCGTTTTTGTATAGGACTGGAACATCCTCACGATTTGATAGAAGATATTCAACAAGCACTCAAAATAATGCAACAACAAAAGATCAAATAAAAAGGAATAATTATGGGCACACCAATTGTCATCGCAAAAAAAACCTCAGATACATCCCAAGAGATTGTTTTACATTCGCAACTGGCAAACCGACATGGCTTGATTGCCGGCGCAACAGGAACAGGTAAAACAGTCACTTTGAAGGTCTTGGCAGAGAGCTTTTCTCGTATTGGTGTGCCAGTATTTTTAGCCGATGCAAAAGGTGATGTATCTAGCCTTGCCAAAGCAGGTGAAAGCAATTCAAAGTTTGATGAACGCATCAAGAGCCTCAATATTGAATCAATTCCATTTAGCGCATCACCTGTGGTTTTTTGGGATTTATTTGGCGAACAAGGTCATCCGATTCGGACTACAGTATCAGAAATTGGTCCATTGCTTTTAGCCCGAATGCTGAATTTGAATGACACCCAAGAAGGTGTGCTTTCTGCGATTTTCCGCATCGCGGATGATCAAGGTTTATTACTGATCGACTTTAAAGACCTCAAGGCGATGATCACTTATGTGACTGAGCATGCAGCTGACTTTAAAGCAGAATACGGCAATCTTTCTCCTGCCAGCTTGGGTGCAATCCAACGTAATTTGCTAGCACTGTCCGATCAAGGCGGTGATCAATTTTTTGGTGAGCCTGCATTAGACCTTATGGATTTTATCCAAACCGATGCACAAGGTCACGGCAATATTAATTTGCTCGCTGCCGATAAATTAATGAACACACCAAAGCTGTATGCGACTTTCTTACTGTGGATGCTTTCCGAACTGTTTGAACAATTACCTGAAGTCGGTGATATGGATAAACCGAAATTGGTATTTTTCTTCGATGAAGCACATTTACTGTTTGACAATACCAGCCCTGCTTTGCAAGAAAAGATCGAACAAGTGGTACGCTTAATCCGCTCTAAGGGAGTAGGTATTTATTTTGTCACACAAAATCCGCTGGATTTACCTGAAAGTGTTTTAGGACAACTGGGCAACCGTGTTCAACATGCACTTCGTGCCTTCACACCAAAAGATCAAAAAGCAGTAAAAACTGCAGCTGATACTTTTAGACCCAATCCTGCATTCAAAGTACAGGACGCCATTACGGAGTTGGCAGTTGGTGAAGCGCTGATTAGCTGTCTAGATGAGAAAGGCACGCCACAAATGGTTGAACGCGGCTGGGTCATACCCCCATATTCATCTTTTACACCTATCACGCTTGAAGAGCGCAAGACGCTCATGACAAACAGTGTGGTTGCAGGTGTTTATGAGCAAGTACTTGATAGAGAAAGTGCTTTTGAAATGCTGCAAAACAAAGTAGTTCAGCGTCAACAACAAGCCGAACAAGAAGCGTTAGCAAAACAACAAGCTAAGGAACAAGAGGCCTACGCGAAGCAAATTGCTAAAGAGCAAGAACGCCTTGCCCGTGAACAACAAAAAGAAGCAGAACGTGCAGCCAAACAACGCGAAAAACTCACCCAAGATATTGTCGGTACGTTTGCTAAAAGTGCTGCACGAAGCCTCGGCGGAAGCACTGGGCAAAAAATTGTACGCGGTCTACTGGGCTCATTATTTGGAAAAAAATAGTCCTCCCTTTACCCATCATTTTTAACTTCATTATGGGATATTTTAATATCCCATAATTATTTTAAGGTTTTCTATGCAAGTCATATTGCAGCTCGACCCCAAAAGATGTATTTTAAATATATCTTTTAATAAAGCCAAAGTTGAAGCTCATGACGCCACAACATATTGAACTTGTAAAAGCGACTGTTCCCGTTCTGCGTGAGAATGGTGTTGCCCTTACGACCTATTTCTATAATCGCATGCTGAACAACAACCCCGAGTTAAAAAATACATTTAACATGGATCATCAAAGTACTGGTCGTCAGCCACGTGCTTTAGCTGCTGCTGTTTTGGCATATGCTGAAAATATTGAAAATCCTACAGTGTTGGCAAAAGCGATTGAGCGAATTACCACTAAACACGTAAGTTTAGACATTCAAGCGGATCAATACTCGATTGTGGGTGAAAACCTTCTGCATTCAATCAGCGAAGTATTAGATGTGCCAATGGACTCTGATCTGATTGCTGCTTGGAAAGCCGCGTATATGCAATTGGCAGACATTTTAATTGGTGTTGAAAAATCAAAATATGAAGCTTTGACTGCACAAAATGGCGGTTGGGCTGGCTGGCGTGAATTTAAACTTACAGCGATTGAAGCTGAAGCTAACACCAAAACCTTAACTTTAGCTGCCAAAGACGGTCACACCATTGCGACGGCTGAAGCAGGTGAATATATTTCGGTGCGAGTCCAAGTACCGGGGCAAGAGATGCGCCAACCACAACAATTTAGCTTTGATGCTGCACAAGCTGACCAGTATCAAATCACAGTGAAAGCGGTAGATGAAGCTACTGAATATTCTGTGGCAAATATCTTATTAAACCACTATCAAGTAGGTGATGTTGTTGAGGTATCTGCGCCACTAAAAAATTGATTCATCTAAATCTTCAACCGAAATAAGATATTAAGAGATCACTGAAAGCTCCGTTCGCGGGGCTTTCAATGTTAAGATAGGAATAAGCTGTCTTTTATGATGATCTATGCAACTGAATAAATTTACCGACTATGCCCTGCGTATATTGATGTATGTCGCACAACCTCGCGACTTGCCTTATACCATTGCAGAGCTGGCAAACCAATTGCAGGTCTCAGAAAACCACGCCATGAAAATCGTTCACTTTATGGCAAAACAAAATTGGCTAATGACCACTCGAGGCAAAGGTGGCGGTATACGTCTAGCCCCTCAAACTCTGAATATCTCATTAGGGACTTTAGTGAGAACACTTCAAGGCGATCAGCAAATTGTAGAGTGTCATAACCCACCATGCGTATTAAGAAGTGACTGTGGCTTAAAAGGCATTTTAGATCATGCAGTCAAACAGTTTTATCAGCATTTAGATCAATTTAAACTGAAGGATGTTATACCCACCTTAGGTATAAAATTCAATTCAGATTCACCCATTCCGTTCATTCAAGTTACACCATAGATTTACTCAATTCGATTGAGTATTCGCTTGCATGCGCGACTTCCTTTATAATAGCTGATTGTAAATTGAGTTATTGAAGTTGAGCTATGCATCACAGCAGAGGAAAGTCGAAAAACAGTAAGGCGTCAAATGCCCCAAAGCAAAAGATCAGCTATGAGAAAAAAGCCGATCCAGCGATTACTGAATATTCGGTTCAAGCGCTCAACTGGTTGCGCAAAGCCGAATTCTTAATGAGTGCACCAAAACTGAATTTATGTGTCGATGACACAGGTTATGAGATTGCTTTTGCAGGTCGTTCGAATGCTGGTAAATCGAGTGCGATTAATGCATTAACTAATCAAAAACAACTTGCACGTGCGTCTAAAAAACCTGGTCGCACACAAATGATTAACTTTTTTAGCATGGGCAATGCCGAACAAAGATTAGTTGACCTTCCTGGATATGGCTATGCTGCTGTACCTGAAAGCATGAAAATCGTTTGGCAAAAAGAGCTTGAAAACTACCTCATTCATCGTGAAAGTTTACAAGGGCTTGTATTGTTAATGGACATACGACACCCTTTACAACATTTCGATGTCATGATGTTAGAATGGGCTTATTCACGTAAATTATTTGTCCATGTTTTATTAACAAAATCAGATAAGTTAAATCGTGGTCCAGCTTCCAAAGCATTGCAAGAAGTTAAAGCTCAATTAAAGAAGATGAAGCTTAACTTCTCTATCCAATTGTTCTCATCCCTCAATAAGCAAGGTCTTGAAGAACTCGCAAGCGTTATTGCTGGTCGTTTAAATTTTACGCTTGAGCAACCTAACGGATTTGATCTAAGTGCAATTCCTGAAGTAAGTGAATCAGACATCGATGAAGATTTTGATCATGATATTCAACAAGATGATGAATCACCAAGCGAAACAACCGAACTAGAATCCAACAAAGCCGAATAGTATCTACCCTACTGAATGGTTAAATCATTACATTCACTAATTGATACATCAATGTCCTCAAATGCTAAGGTTATTTGAGGGCATTTTTTTATACTGAAAAATGATAATCACAACAAAAATTCAGGAAAGTGTGATGAAATTATTGTCTCGATTAAGAAATAGTAAGATTGGATCTTCTATTGAGTATCACATCAAACCTCGTAAAGTTAAATTTGAGTGGGCGGATACACCAGTAGATTGGGTTCCAAATCAGCCTTTCGTTAGTTATTTTATCAATGAAATTAACAATATCTTACCAGCAGGCGAATTTTGGTTTTGTCGTCTGTACAACAAAGTATTACCCAAAATTACTGATGAAAAACTTGCAGAAGATGTGAAAGCTTTTATTCGCCAAGAAGCGATGCACGCTCAAGCACATAATTCAGCAAATAAAGAATATCTCAGCGCACGTCATATCGATATTCAACGTAACCTCGATATCATGGACTTTCTTTTTGGAAAACTTTTAGCGGATAAACCTTTAGGTCTAAACGTCCCAAAAGCCTTAGATCATCAGTGGGATTTATTCAGATTAGGTATTATTGCTACTGTTGAACATATGACTTGTGTCCTCGGCAAATATGCCTTGTACAACAAAAAATGGGGAGAATTGGGTGCTGATGCCAATATGCTCGATCTCGTAAAATGGCATGGTGCTGAGGAAATTGAACACCGTACCGTTGCATTTGACTTATATCGTCATCTTGGCGGTGGTTATATTTCTCGCTATTATCAAAGTGTAGTTGTGATTACTGCTGTATTAGGTTTATGGGTTGATGGTGCTGCTCATATTATGGGTCAAGACCCTCGCTTTAAATCAATTAAACCAGCTGTTTACAAACCTTGGATTTGGCGTGAATGGGCACGAATTGCCCAAAAAGACAATGGTTTACTTCCTCACCCATTCTGGCTTGTTTCTCAACAACTCGGCTATTTAATGCCTTGGTATGACCCTGTTCATGAAGCAAAAACTGAAGATGCGATCAACTATCTAAATCAGTCACCAGCAGCGGAACGTGCAGCACTGAAAGTTGCATAATGTATTCAATAAAAAAAGCAGGGTGATCCCTGCTTTTTTTATATCTGATCTAATCTTTTAAGCTGTATTTTTTTCAATAGGTTCATGATCAGGATTCGTGTAACGATCTACAACAACACTAATCATCATATCCCCCTGCACATTCACCACTGTTCTAACGGTATCTAACAAACGGTCAATCGGCAATAATATCGCGATTGCTTCTGCTGGGAGTCCAACTGATTGTAAAACCATAATCATGGTAACCATACCTGCGCTAGGTATACCTGGTGCCCCTAAAGATGCAATCATTGCTGTCGCACACACAATCAATTGTTGTCCTAACGTTAAGTCAAGCCCCATTAAATTCGCAATAAACAGCGCCGCCGCAGCCTCATACAATGCCGTCCCATCCATATTCAACTGTGTCCCGAGAGGGATCACAAATCCTGCAGTCTGGGGTCTTACTCCTAAATTTTCCTGAGCACACTTCATTGATAGCGGCATGGTTGCGGAACTTGAGCTGGTAGCAAACGCCGTAATCAAGGCTGCTCGTGTTCCCTTAAAAAATGTAATTGGATTCATTCTCCCGAAAATCCAGAGCAACAAAGGCAAAACAACAAGGCCATGAAAGATGGTCGTTCCCGTGACTACTGCTGCAAATTCTGCTAATCGACTCAGAACAGATAGGTCCTCCGTCGCGATTAACTTTGCCAGTAACGCAAAAATCCCTATTGGTGCGAGCTTCATCACCCAACCAATCATCAACATCATGATTTCAAAAAATTGCTGACTCAACGCTTTCACTGTTTTAAATTTTTCACCACCTTTAACGAGAGCCACCCCAATTAAAAGTGCAAAAACGACAACGGCTAACACATTACCTTCAGCAAATGCTTTAAACGGGTTTATTAGTGTATTTTGGATAAAGTTGGTAAAAAAACTCGAGGGAGTCAAAGTATCAGGCGTCTGATGCTGATTCATGGTCTCTTGAAAAATAGTGATGTCTACACCCTTCCCGACCTCGAAAAGATGCGCACACGCAAGCCCTAAAATCAGCGCCAACGTTGTGGTTGTGACACAACAAGCAAGGGTAATTTTCCAAGTTCTACCAAGTTGGCCACCAGTCTGCAGATTGGAAACTCCGACAACAATAGAACTAAAAATTAGAGGAATCAGTAATAGTTTAAGTAGACCAATAAAAATACTACTGGCAATCCCTAAGCCATATAAACTTCCGTTAAAAAATGCTGTATCAGGGAATACATTTAACAAGATGCCAAAAGCCACACCTAAAATTGCAGCAATTAAAATTTGCGTATTTAGACTCATGTCCTGTGCTTTTCATTTTGATTTATTAGTCGCACTATGCCATGAGCGACTTCAAGAATCGATCATTTTTTCTTGTTAGCTTTGCAACCGAAACGAATAATTTATAAATACAAATATGAAGTAAAAAAGCCAAATCTGAAGATTTGGCTTGAAGCATAGATCAATTATCTTATTGCGTTTCGATTTCACGAATTCTAATTAGACCTTCTTGTACTGTACTACAGACCAATTGTCCATTTTGCCACATTCGCCCAAAGTTCAATCCTCTTGAACTTGCACTAATCGTTGCCTCCATGTCATAGAGCATCCAATCATCTACACGAAATGGTTTATGAAAGTACATGGTATGGTCAATGCTGGCACACTGTAAACTCGGTGAAATATAACTGAGTCCATGTGGTCGAAGCGCGGTTGTCATCAAAGTAAAGTCTGAATAAAAAGCAGCGATCGCCTGATGTAATGCGTTTTCATCTACATCATCAGCCAAACGATCATGTGTACGAATATAGTGCGCGTAAGACGGCGCCTCAGGTTGTGGTTGGAATGGATTCACTGGCATTACAGGCTTAATTTCAACATGACGATCACGCATAAAGCTGGCACGTACATTCTCTGGTACAAAATCCACAATCATTTTCTTGAGTTCAGCTTCAGATTTTAACCCATCTACTGGCGGGTATTCGGGTTCAGCAACTTGATAATTGAGACCCTCTTCTTGGTCTGCAAAAGATACCATACACATGAATATCGTCTTGCCATGTTGAATCGCACGAACTTGGCGACTCACAAAACTACGCCCATCTCGGATTCGATCTACCTCATAAATAATGGGTGCATTAACATCTCCACCAAATAAGAAATATGCATGCAATGAGTGTGCAGGGCGATCAGTTGTATATGAAGCAGCACGTAACGCTTGACCTAGAACTTGCCCACCAAAGACACGTTTTCCAACCAAATTTTGGCTTTTGCCTCTAAAAATGTTTTCTTCAAGTCGTTCTAGCGTGAGTAAATCTACGAGTTCTTGCGTGAGCTGATTCATATCGGACCTATATATTTATTGCTACGACATTAAATTGGTCCTGTTGAATTTAAACAGATTTTCCAATTTAATGACTCAATCTCTATCTTGCCATAATTTCCGAGTAAACAACTAAACTTTGCTTGACTATATTGTCATAAAACAAATTTGATATTTTGGCTAAAAATACGATTATTAACGAAAATTCATCCAAATTCTGTGCATTTTGTTAGAAAATGACATATTGTTTTGATCACAGATTTAAGAAAATAATTGCCTTCATTCGCGTCATGCGAAATTCGTCTTTGGCTAGGAGTATGTATGTCCAAGAATGGCTTTGGTCAAATGTATCGTCGACTTTCCAGTAAGTTGCTTGACCTCGTAGTAACACCGCATGTTCTTGGAGAGGTTCCTACTGAAACCCAACCTTCAACACCACCCACTGAAAATAACACGACTCACAAAAAAGTGGTGTGCTATGTATTACAAAATTACTCGCGTAGTAATGCGTTAGTGGTTGACGGCGAAACTCGTCGATTAAATCTCGCGCCAGCACTTGACCCACTCATGATCGGGGACCATAAAGAGAAAGCTGCTGTATTATTTTTACAACATCAAGATGAAACAAACTTACTTAATCCGCCACTCCATGCATTTCCACCTCGTCTCCTCAGATTGATCGAGATATTGGATAAGCACCCAGATACTGACATTGAACTTGTACCAGTGACTGTATTGTGGGGCCGCTCACCGGACAAAGAAGATTCATTATTTAAATTGCTATTTACGGACACTTGGGCAACACCAAGTACTGTTAAACAACTGATGAATATTGGTTTACATGGTCGCCAATCTTTTCTTGAATTCCATGAACCAAAATCACTGCGCGAATTGGTAGATTACGCACGTGTAACACATCCAAACTTGTCTCCTGCAACATATATCGTCAATCAACTCAATGATTATCTAGATCGTCAGCGTGAAGTTGTATTAGGTCCAGATTTGTCAGATCGTCGAAACGTGATGCAATCATTGATTAAATCTCAAGATGTTCAGGACGGAATTCGCAAAGAAAGTATTCGCTCTAAAATCAGTTTGATTGAAGCTGAGCGCCGTGCGATCGGCTACGTGAATGAAATTGCATCAGACTATTCTCATGCAACCGTACGTTTTGCAGAACAAGCCCTGACGCGTCTTTGGACTCAACTCTATGACGGCGTAGAAGTACATAATTTCAATACAGTTCGTGAATTAGCGAAAGACTACGAAATTATTTATACACCTTGTCATCGTAGCCATATTGACTACCTATTACTCTCTTATGTGATTTATAAGCGTGGGATGATGGTACCGTACATTGCTGCAGGTGATAACTTGAATATGCCATTCGTTGGACAGCTTTTACGTGGTGGCGGTGCATTCTTTATACGTCGAACCTTCCGTGGAAATGCGTTATACACCACTGTATTCAAAGAATATCTATACAGTATCCTATCGCGCAACACGCCATTAGAATACTTTATTGAAGGTGGACGTTCACGTACTGGACGTTTATTACCACCGAAAACAGGTATGTTGGCAATGACTGTGCATAGTCATTTGCGTGGTCGTGCTAAACCTATTGTATTTGTCCCAACCTATTTTGGTTATGAACGCCTGATGGAAGGTGCAACTTACGTCGGTGAAATGAATGGTAAGCCTAAAGAGGCCGAATCTATCTTTGGTATTTTACAAACCTTAAGAAAGATTGAACGCATCTTCGGAAAAGTACACGTAAACTTTGGTGAACCCGTCTTCCTTGATGAGATTTTGAAACAGCATGGTGCTGAACATATCAAAATTGAGAAGAATGATGACCCGATTCCTCAAGAAGTTTCTGATGCAGTCAACACCTCAGCAAATGCAATTCTTGAAAATATTAACCGTGCTGCTGTTATCAACCCAGTTTCGTTATTGTCACTTATTCTTCTATCGACTTCCAAGCACACGCTTGATGAAGAGATTTGTATTAAACAGTTAGATACCTATCGCAATCTTCTAACAGCTTTACCTTATGATCATCGAGTTCAAATCACACCACTGTCTGGTAAAGAAATCATTGCTTATGGTTTAAAACTCAAGTTGATTAAGCGTGTAAAACATGTCCTTGGCGATATTATTGCGATTGAAGATGGTCAAGCAGTATTACTGACATATTTCCGCAATAATATTTTGCATGCTTATGTCTTGCCATCACTGATTGCTGCGATGGTCGAGCACAATGGTAAAATTTCACAGGGCGATTTGATTAATGTCATTCGTACACTTTATCCATTCTTGAAAGCTGAACTGTTCCTTAAGTGGAATACGGATGAGCTTAAAGAACAGATCTGTAACTATGTTCAAGGTCTGGTAGAAGCACAGTTGATTACGATTGATGAACATGGAAATTTATGTAGCCCTGCACCTAACTCTGAACAACACAATCAGTTAGTCGTGCTTGCTGCTCCAGTGAAGCAAAGTATTGAACGCTACTACATGACACTTGCCCTAATTACTCAACGTGGCTCTGGAAATATTACGACCAAGCAGGTCGAAGATTTAAGCCATCTATTAGGTCAGCGTTTATCTGTACTTTATGAGTTCAACTCACCTGAATTCTTTGATAAAGCGCTCTTCCAAAGTTTTATCAAAGTTCTGACTCAACAAGGCTATATCAGTAATAACGAAGAAGGCGCAATAGTCTTTGATGCACAATTCAAAGAGGTTGCTCAATATGCCAACTTGGTACTAGATGATGTAACCTTACAAATGTTGCAACATATCACTTCATTTAACGATGAAGAGCTCAAAGAAGCTTTGGATGCAGTTGCTGATCAACAAGCCAAAAAACGCTTAAAACGCAAGAAAAAATAGTATCTAAAACCCTCCCCAGTGAGGGTTTTTTTATGCCTAAATGAGTTCTCGATAATCCTTAAAAAATTGAGCATGTTTCAATTTAAAACCAGTGCTTAACATTCGAGAGGCATAAATTTTCTTTCCACGCTGTGCCTCACTCAATAATTTTAATGGAGGGATGTTTAACTGCTTTTGGAACCACAGAATAATTTCATGTAATGGAATGGGTTGATTATTACTACAAATATAAGTTTTTTCTGGATGTTCCACGTGAAGTAAATGGATAAGAAAACCCGCTAAATCTTCGATATGAATTCGATTCGACCAATGCACATTGGGATAGTCCATTGTATTTTGAGCAAGCTGCATCATTCTCTTCACGGATACGCCATAAATACCAGTGGGTCTCACAATGATACATTGCTGTGGAAAGGCTTCTTGCCAAAGCTTCTCCATTGTGGCTAACACTAATGCTTTCTCATCTTGCGGATTGATCTCTGTTTGATCATCAATCTCCTCCCCTTGATCTTGTCCGTAAACGCGTGTCGACGAGACAACAATAATCTTTTGGATAGGATGCAGAGCCAGCTGATTTCTCATATGTGGAATCGCATCTATGAAAGCTGCTTTATACCCGTTTAGTGATGGGTCTTTAGGTGCAATCAACACGTATACTGCATCAATAGGCGACAATGTCGATAAATCAAGTTGGTGTATATCTTGTTGAAGATGTATAGCACCTGCTTGATCTTTCCTGCTTAAACTGACTGTGGTAATTTGATGTCCTTGTTGAAATAATTGTTTAGCAACATGTTGCGATGTTTTACCATAACCGATAAATAGAATATGCATGTAAGACCTATTCTCTAGTGTTATAAATTCAATTTAAGCAAAGTTGAGGGGACATGACTGCAGTCCATCAGTTGCAAGGTGTAGGAAACGCCGCTGCCGCTTTACTCGAAAAATTAAATATCTGGAATACGGATGATCTTTTGTTTCATCTGCCTCGAGATTATGAAGATCGCAGTACTATTGTGCCCATGAATCAACTTCAAGTAGGTCGAAGCTATTTACTTGAAGGCACTGTCGCATCAATGGATATGCCGCCTGGTAAACGCAAATCCATGGCAATATTATTACAAGATGATTTTGGAAAAGTCACTTTACGTTTTTATCATATTTATAAAGCATTGATGGATCGCGCAAAGCCTGGAAATCGTTTAAGAGTGTTTGGTGAAGTCCGAGTAGGCGCTCGTGGCCTAGAAATGTATCACCCAGAAATTCAACTGATTACGGATCATACACCACTTCCAAAAACGCAGCTAACAGCAATTTACCCATCAACGGAAGGACTCACTCAACCTAAACTGCGTGAATATATTAAACAAGCTTTAGCACAACATGCCCATGATTTACCAGAACTGATTCCTGCAAAATTTACCAATGGGTATGCTTTAAAAGAAGCACTAGAATATATTCATCACCCTCCCACCGATGCCAATATGTTGCAACTGGCTGAAGGACAGCATCCTGCGCAGCAACGTCTCATCTTTGAAGAATTAGTCAGTCATCAAATTAGTTTGTTGACTCGTCGTGCATACATTCAACAGATCTCCGCACCTGCATTTTCAGCCAGTCGAACATTTGCCAAACAACTTCTCTCCACACTTCCCTTTGAAATGACGAATGCTCAAAAACGTGTTTCAAATGAAATTGTGAAAGATCTTAAACAAAACAAACCGATGCTCAGACTGGTGCAAGGTGATGTAGGCGCAGGCAAAACCCTAGTAGCAGGCATTGCGGCATGTCATCCACTCGAAGAGGGATGGCAAGTTGCTCTTATGGCACCGACTGAAATCCTCGCAGAACAACATTATTTAAATTTTAAAAAATGGTTCGAACCACTCAGCATCCAAGTTTCTTGGTTATCAGGCAAACAAAAAGGGAAAGCACGTGCTGCTGCAGAACAGCAGATTAGAGAAGGCTCTGCCCAATTGGTCGTCGGCACTCATGCACTATTTCAGGATAACGTCCAGTTTCATAAATTGGGTCTTGTCATCATTGATGAACAGCATCGGTTTGGAGTTGACCAGCGTCTAGCATTACGAAATAAAGGGGCACAGGATACGACACCACATCAGTTAGTAATGACCGCCACCCCTATCCCACGTACGTTAGCAATGTCAGCGTACGGAGATTTAGATACTTCTGTGATTGATGAGTTACCCCCAGGGCGTACCCCAATCCAAACAGTCACTATTCCACTCGATCGTCGTGAAGAGGTCCTGCAGCGGATTGCGACAAACTGCGCTGAAGGTAAGCAGGCTTATTGGGTCTGTACATTAGTGGAACAATCAGAGACGTTAGATGCCCAAGCTGCTGAAGCGACTTATCAGGAGATTAAAGAACGCTTTCCGCACCTCAATATTGGTTTGGTTCATGGCAAAATGAAAGCTGATGAAAAACAAGCTGTCATGCAACAGTTCAAAGACAATCAATTACAACTGCTGATCGCAACAACTGTGATCGAAGTTGGAGTGGATGTACCAAATGCATCCATCATGGTCATTGAAAATGCGGAGCGACTGGGTCTATCTCAACTACATCAATTAAGGGGGCGTGTGGGTCGAGGTGCTAAAGCAAGTTTTTGCGCATTATTGTATAAAAGTCCTTTATCGCAGAATGGACAAGAGCGTTTACGCATTATGCGTGAAACCAATGATGGCTTTTTAATAGCAGAAAAAGATTTGGAAATCCGTGGCCCAGGCGAACTGTTAGGAACGAAACAAACTGGAGACATGGGCTTTCGCGTGGCTAAATTGGAACGTGATGACCATCTGTTAACTCAAGCGCACTATGTCGCGACTCAAATTTTAAAAGATTACCCACATCAAGCGGATGCTCTTCTTAAACGATGGTTACCAGAAGCACCTAGATATGCGTATGTTTAATATGTTCCTTAATCAACGAGCTCAGCTATAATCATAGGTACTCACAATAAAAATAACTTGAGCCATGATGCTGAGCCCTATTCATAACCTCTATCACACATTATTATCACGACGCGCTTGCCAATTATGTGGATTCTCTCCAACTCAAACCCACAGATTATGTGATGACTGTTGGACAATGCTCCCATGGAAAAGCCCTTCACTCATTCATCGACATGAAAGAAATATTTATGCTTGTTTCGACTATAGCTTTCCTATAGATCGCATTATTCACTTATTCAAATATGAACAACAACTTCATTATCAAACTTTTCTAGCACACACATTGCTAGAACTTAAACTGAAACGTTTTCAAGCGATTGTACCTATGCCTATTTCAAACGAGCGCTTGAAAGAGCGTGGTTATAATCAAATGATGGTCATCGGAAAAATTCTTTCCAAAAAACTGCAAATACCCATTTGGCAGCCAATTGAACGTTCAGCACAACACTCACAGAAAGGCTTAACACGTGTAGAAAGAATCGAGGATATTCAATCTCAATTCAAACCAATACGTTCAGAAAAAGGAAAGTTTAGAAATATCCTGATTATTGACGATGTCGTGACCACAGGGAGTTCAGTCAATGCGTTGGCCAATGCACTAGAAAAGCTCGGCTGTCAGAACGTTCAGATCGCATGCATTGCAGCCGCAGAATATTGACACAGTCACTTTAAGTTTTAATTGGCATTAAAATGCTGCCTACACCAAGGAATCACGATTTCTCGAGTTAACGGTGCTAAAGGCGTAGCATCATCATCTAAATCGATCCATTTCATTTCAGCAATTTCTGCATGAATATGAGGCTCTTGTTTAAGCTGAACTCGATAGAGATAACTAATCAACTGATGATCCGCTTCATTTGCAGCTTTGGTTTCAAAACGACCTATATATTGATCTATTACTGCCTCAGCGCCAATTTCTTCTTTAATTTCTCGCAGAATCGTGTCCTCAGAAGGCTCATTCTCCTCTAACTTCCCACCAACTTGCATGAAAAACTGGGTATTCTTTTTTCGAACCAACAACAACTGCTGATCCTCATTGGAAATAATCGCTGCTGCGACAGTAATGACTTTGCTCATGTATCTAGTTTCACCAAATCTTCTCGATCTTGGACACCCCATTTCGGTTGTGGTGCCTGATAAGACTCGAATTTTGACACAATATCCTCGATTGAAGTTGAATTGATTAATGCATTGGTAAAGCGAGCTCGAGTAAACTCTTGATCTGTCGTATGTTGAATGAATTGTAATAGATCATCATAAAACCCGTTAATGTTTAAAAATGCGCAGGGTTTAAGATGAATACCGAGTTGCGCCCATGTCCATTGTTCAAAAATTTCTTCAATTGTTCCTGCACCACCCGGTAAGGCAATAAAACCATCCGACAAATCTGCCATCAGCGTTTTACGCTCATGCATACTGGTAACAACGTGAAGTTCAGTCAAATTTGGATGTGCTAATTCACGATCCACCAATCCTTGTGGAATCACGCCAATGACCTTTCCACCAGCCTCTAATGCACTATCCGCAACAATCCCCATTAATCCTGAACGACCGCCACCATACACCAAGGTCTTGCCTTGTTGCGCTAAATATTTCCCTGTTTTCTTTGCTGCATCAGCATAAACAGGATCGGAACCTAATGTTGAACCACAAAATATTGCAATAGAATTCATTTAAAATTAGCCTTAAGTTTTTATAACAACAATTAAAATGATATGTTCTGTGTTTTTTAACCTAATTAATGATGGAATCAGTTTTTTTTCATGGCATCCTTGTCTAAAATACACCCATCGTTCACACACAAACTGCGCAAGGGAGAAAAGATAAAATGCTTGAAGCCTTTTATGCCACAGAGCGCGGTAGTCTAGAAGATGCAACGATCAATGGTGGGTTTGATTTACACCCTGAATTGGTTTGGATCGATTTAATTGCACCCTCTCAAGATGAGCAAGAATGGGTTTTAGATGCCTATAAACAAAATCTTCCAACACTAAAATCATTAGAAGATATTTCATCATCTGCACGATTCTACCGTGATGATGATGGCATTTTACATATCAGTACGTATTTTTTAACGAAAAATAAAAACTACCAAGTCGATGGTGACCCTGAAGAGTCATCCAATATGCTAGGAACGGTTCAAACCGTTGCATTTATTCTACATAAAGATCGACTATTTACTTTACGTGGTGAAAAGCTCGTTGCTTTCCGTGCCTTTCGAGCACGTGCTCGCCGTAATGATTACGACATTGACTATAAAGATCCGACTTGGATACTTTTGGGTTTACTCGAAGCTAAACTCGATGAGCTTGCGGATATCTTAGAAGATATCCACAAGGATTTAGAACTCTACTCTACAGAAGTATTGAATGTTCGCCACCGTGAACAAATTCTTGATCTCGATGATATGATTACCCGTCTTGCTCAAAAAGAAGATATGTTGGGTAAAGCGCAACTCTGTTTAATAGACTTACGCCGCGTTCTGACCTTCTTAGCAAGACCCCGTGCCTTAGGCAGTCATATTTATGATGCTGATATTCGAGAACTCAGTGAGGATGTTCGCTCATTAGTAGAACATGATGCATTCTTGTTCCAGAAGGTTCGATTCCTATTGGATACCACTTCGGGTTTCATTAATACTGAACAGAATGATACGATTCGTCGATTCTCGATTTTACCTAGCATGCTTGCTCCCCCGATGTTGGTGGCCAGTATTTATGGTATGAACACTGATGTACTGCCCTTTGCTCAAGGAACGACGAGCTTTGTTGTTGTCAGTCTGATTATCCTAGTATTCTTATTTGGACCACTGATTTATTTTAGATGGAAAAAATGGATTTGAGTACGCTTTGATGTCGCGTTTTTTAAACAACGTATGAAGTACCTTCTGTTGAGTAAATTACTATTTTAAAGCGATAAAAAAGCACCCTAAGGTGCTTTTTTATTTTTCAATCAAATCAATTTTAAATCATTTTCTAAATGGCAAGATTGAATGATTTTCATCATTTTTTCTGGCACAGATTTAAACTGTAAACTCGATGTTCCAGGTGCTTGACGCAATAAACGCACTAAAACAGCTAGCGCCAGAGTACTACCATGTTCAAGACCTGATAAATTTACAGTAAGTGGAAACTGCTTTGCCTGTTGAATCAACATTAAACCTTGTTGATAATACTGTTCAGCATTGTCGAAGCTAATTTTTCCAGAAACCATAATTTCTTGATCTTTGAGTGAAATCACAATTGTTCTCTGTTATTTTTTCTCAACTGCAGCTTCAGCATCAGGCTTGAAGTTTGCAATTGCTTTATTGATATCGCCACCATTACGCTTCACAGTAGCAGCAAACTGATTACGGAATTGCAAACCTAAGTCAATTCCAGAAACGTTGATATTGCGAATCTTCCACTGATCACCTTTATCAGCCAATTGGAACGATACAGGGATCTTCTCACCCTTGTTAATAAAATCAATCGTTACAACAGGGTTTTTAGTGTTAGATGCTTTATACGGACGAATTGTATATGTCTGATTAGAAAACTTAGAGAAAGCACTACCATAGTTTTCAATCAATGTTTCACGGAAGTTCTTCTCAAACTGTGCGCGTTGAGCAGCATTACTATATTGATTCGTTGCATAAGTTCCCATCACGATACGAGTAAATGATTGTGAATCAATATATGGATCTAAATTTTGACGAACAATTGCGCGTACCGCAGCAGGGTTATTTTGTAACTTAGCTTGGTCTGCTTTTAAACGTGAAATTAAGCCATCAGCTACTTTTTTGATAAATGCAGGAGGAGTCTCCGTAGGTGCAGCAAATGCTGTACTCGCAATCATCGTCGATAAAACGCTAACAGTCAGTGTTTGCTTTACGAACGTATTCATTTATTTTTCCTCTATTTAATCATTTAACAAAAGAAGCAGTTTCATCTGTGAATTCCACAGTCTCTGCATCTGATGAACCATTTGAATCTTTTTTCGCAGCTGAGTCACCAGCACCACCTGTCACAAATTTAGACACTAAGTCTTCAATTTCCATTGTGCTTTGTGTGTTGCCAATTTGATCACCACGTTTTAAATAATTTAGACCACCACCTGGAACAATTTTGAGATACTTCTCGCCCAGTAAGCCATTTGTCGCTACCATAATGTAAGCATCTTCATCAATATTGGTGATGGAGTTCATGTTAGCGATCAGTTGCTTTTCCATTTCTTTTTGTTGCGATGGCGTCGCAGCTTCATAGTCACTGCTATAGCGCAACTCTTCTAAAGCACCTTCTTGCACAGTTTTAAGTTGTTCATCATTGAAAGATGTCAGCTCACCATCTAAATTAATTTTCACTGTAGCAAGACGTGTTAACGGATCTAATGTGATTGACTCAACTTCACCTACTTTTACGCCGCTTAGTGCAACTTTAGCACGTGGTTTAATACCATTAACATTATCAAAAGTTGCCGTCATGCTATAACTATCTTTTAAATTTGTCCCAGCTAAGCCACTTACTTTCATTGCCAAGAAAAATAATGCACAACCAAATAGAATCACGAATATTCCAACTGCGAGCTCACTCGTACGTGATTTCATTACACACCTCCAAACATGACCGCAGTCAAAACAAAATCAAATCCTAAAACACATAGTGATGAATACACTACCGTTCTTGTTGTTGCTGTCGCAATGCCTTCTGATGTAGGCTCGCATGAATATCCCTGATATACGGCAATCCACGTACAGATTAAAGCAAATACAAAGCTTTTGATGATCGTGCCATTAAATACATCTTTATAAAATTGAACGGCACTTTCCATACCACTCCAATACGAACCTTCATCAGCACCTAAAAAATCCACACCGACCATTTTTCCGCCCATGATCCCCACAGCAGCAAAAATTACGGCAAGCATAGGCAAACTAAATATACCCGCCCATAAACGTGGTGAAATAATGCGTTTAAGTGGATCAACACCGATCATTTCCATACTAGACAATTGCTCAGTCGCTTTCATCAAACCAATTTCGGCGGTTAAAGCAGATCCTGCACGCCCCGCAAAAAGAAGTGCAGCAACCACTGGCGCAAGTTCACGCAACAAGGTCAACGAAACTGCTGCACCAAGCATCGCTTCACTGCCGAAAGTGACCAAAATGCTATACATCTGCAAACCCAAGACTGCACCTATAAACAGTCCTGAAACCACAATGATAAGCAATGATAATACGCCAACACGGTACATTTGATAGATAAAGAGTTTGACTCCAATCCAAGTCGGCATCGAAAATAAAATTTGAACTAGCATAATGGCTGCAACGCCAATACCTTGAACACGTTCTATAACGCGTCTACCTAGTGAGGCTATCGCATTCATGTACGCACCTCATCACTTAAATATGCTTGATGACTAAATTGATAATCCACAGGACCTTCGACCGAACCTGTTAAGAATTGACGAACGAAAGGCGAACTATGACTCTTTAACTGATCAGGTGTACCCTCGCCTTGTACTTTACCTTCCGCAACCACATAAATGTAATCTGCAATAGATAATGTTTCAGCAACATCGTGAGACACAATAATGGTCGTTAGGTCTAACGCTTCTCGTAAAGAACGAATCAATCGGGTTAAAACCCCCATTACGATGGGATCCTGACCAGCAAATGGTTCATCGTACATAATCAAATCTGGATCTAGTGCAATTGCACGAGCTAACGCCACACGGCGATTCATCCCCCCTGAAAGCTCAGAAGGCATCATTTGCTCAGCGCCACGTAATCCCACAGATTCGAGTTTTAAAGCGACCAGTTCTGCAATCAGATGTTCAGGCAATTGAGTATGGGCGCGGATAGGGAAAGCTACATTTTCATAGACAGTCATATCAGTGAAAAGCGCACCACTCTGAAAGAGCATCCCCATACGAGCACGTGCTTTAAACAATTCCTGACGACTCATTTGGCTAATATTTTTGCCATCCAACAAGACCTCGCCTGCATCAGGTACAAGTTGCCCCCCAATGAGTCTAAGAAGCGTGGTTTTCCCCGTCCCTGAAGGACCCATAATGGCAGTAATTTGCCCCTTACGAATCTTTAAATTGACTTGGTCGTAAATAACACGATCACCACGATTAAAGCTTAAATTTTTTACTTCGATCAATGCTTGCTCATCGATTTGTATTTGATTATTCATAGCTGAGCGTGTTCCTACAATTTTTCAGCTTGCATACTATACTCTGAAATAACTGAATTTAAATGTTATTTATAAAATACAAGGTTAAGCGGACATTGTAGCATTATTGATCATTTTTATTAATTTTGCTTATAGAAAGATGTGTTTTATTTATGAAACAATGATTTGAAATTATTCTTTTTTAAAAATTTATAATGTGATACTAAAAAAATAATAGGCAAGATTAAGTAATACCAATAAAAAGAACACGTACATCATGATTGCACCCACATTCATTTGCTTCGTCTCAAGCATTACAATCTTATTATTCATATTTTACATTTACCATAAATAATGTGAACTTATTCACTTTTATTCTAACAGATTTTTTTATATGAGCAATAAAAAACCAGCCCGAAGGCTGGTTTATTTAGCTATACCGATTAGTCGTTAAATTTACGACGTGGGCGATCGCTATTGAATTCACGCTTTGGACGGTCATCACCAAATGTACGTTTTGGACGATCAAAACCACCTTCACGACGTGCTGGACGGTCACCGAAATCACGTTTTGGACGGTCACCAAAACTGTTTTCACGAGGTTTATAATCTACACGGTTACCACGATTGTCATCGTTAGAACGAGGGCGATCACCGAAATCACGCTTTGGACGATCATCAAATGAACGTTGCGGACGGTCACCGAAATCGCGACGTGGACGATCTTCGCCATTAAACTCACGACGTGGACGGTCATTGTTAAACTCGCGACGTGGACGATCTTCACCATTGAATTCACGACGTGGACGATCATTGTTGAACTCGCGACGCGGACGATCTTCGCCATTAAACTCACGACGTGGACGGTCGTTGTTGAACTCGCGACGTGGACGATCCTCACCATTGAATTCACGACGTGGACGATCTTCACCAAACGAACGGCGTTCACCATCACGATTACCTTCGCGACGTTTGAAGTTTGATTCACCTTCAAAACGACGACCACCGCCGAAACCACCACGGCCACGGCCTTCACCACCACGGCCACGACCGCGACCAGCGCCATCACGACTACCGCGTGCTGGAGGTGGAGATGGCTCAAGACCTTCAATTTCAGAAACTTCTAGACGTGCATCTAAGTAGTCTTCTAAAGCACGAATTTTGCCACGTTCACGGTAAGTCGCTAATGTGATTGCTTTACCAGTACGACCTGCACGACCTGTACGACCAATACGGTGTACATAATCTTCGTTCTTCATTGGAAGACCAAAGTTAATCACGTGTGAAATTGTTGGTACATCTAGACCACGTGCTGCAACATCAGTTGCAACTAAAATTTTTGCGCGACCTTCACGGATGCTGCGCAAACGACGGTTACGTACAGTCTGTGGCATTGCACCATGAAGTGCTACAACTGAAAGACCAGCTTCAGACAGTTCTTCTGCAAGCATATCTGTATCTTCTTGCGTAGAAGCAAATACAACGGCTTGATCAAGATCTTCTTCATTTAACCAATGTGTTAAAAGCTTTTTCTTGTGCTCAAAACCATCAGTCCAATGTAAAGTCTGAGTGATGTCAGTATTCGTCGTGTGACCAGTTTCAATCGCAATACGTTCAGGCTCATTCATCATACGTTCTGCCAACGTAATAATACGTGGTGCGAAAGTCGCAGAGAACATTAATGTTTGATCACGGTTACCCGCTAAATCACTGATCGCCTCTAAATCTTCAGAGAAACCAAGATCAAGCATACGGTCTGCTTCATCTACGATTAATGATTTAACTTTGTCCAATTTGATTTGACGACGGTTTACAAGATCAAGTAAACGACCTGGAGTCGCTACAACAACTTGTGCACCTTTTAATTGTTGGATTTGTTTACCAAAAGGCATACCACCCATAATCGCAGCAATACGAACACCTTTCATGTGACGTACAAATGCAATCGCATCTTGGCTCACCTGTTGAGCCAATTCACGTGTTGGGCAAAGTACTAAAATTGTAGGTGCAGTTACAGCACGCATACGCTCTTTGAAAGAAAGCAACGTATCTTCACTACCCGCTAAAGCGTGAAGTGTAGGTAATAAGAATGCAGCAGTTTTAC
The DNA here is from genome assembly GCF_056779695.1 of Acinetobacter sp. 25-47-122. Taxonomy (NCBI): domain Bacteria; kingdom Pseudomonadati; phylum Pseudomonadota; class Gammaproteobacteria; order Moraxellales; family Moraxellaceae; genus Acinetobacter; species Acinetobacter sp. 25-47-122. Next base: position 201,767 of record NZ_JBWYIJ010000003.1, on the reverse strand, counting down.
CAGAACCTGTTTGGCTTGATACTAAAAGATCTTTACCATCTAAAGCAGCAGGAATTGATTGTTCCTGAACAGGAGTAGGCGATGTAAAGCCTAATGCTTGTAATGCTTGTTGAAGTGATTCGTGTAGTGGAAAATCAGCAAAAGTTTTGCTCATAGAGTTTTTCACCCGAAAATTGGGTGCTCCATTAAATAAAGTCTGATGGACATCGGCAAAAAGCGGTACAGCAATAATCGCTGAAAATATAGAATCAGCGGCGATCCGAGAACGACGATGCGTATAACGCACACATGATTACAGCCTGAACCTGAAGGAATCGCTTTTAGCGATTGGGTGGGGCGCGAAATAATGTCCTCTCTTTGGACCGGACGCGCATACACAATATAGAAGAGAAATGTTCAGGTAATGAACGAAATTTAGTGCGTGCGCGGAGTATAACAGATTTTTTTATAATGTCATTAAGTTTAATTGCTTTTTGGTGCATTCAAGTACAAATATTCAAATTTATCATGTTTTGGAGATAAAAAAGCTCCCTATTAGGGAGCTTTCATAAATTTGATCTGCTTATTTAGCAGCAGCACCCCAAGCTGGGACAACTGCTTGCATCAATGGTTTCAATAATTTCATAGAACAAGCCAAGACTTGACCATTTTCCATTGAGTTTGAACCACCGCGCGCATCAACTACTGTACCACCAGCTTCTTTAACAATTAGCTCACCCGCTGCGATATCCCATGGTTTCAAACCAAGTTCGAAATAACCATCGTAACGACCAGCAGCAACATAAGCTAAGTCGAGTGCTGCTGAACCTAAACGGCGGAATTGAGCGCCTTGTTCAGATACTGCCAACAAAGAATCGAAGTGATTTTTTGCATAAGAAACTACTTCGCCATCACGTTTAGCACGATATGCATGACCAACAGCCAAGAATGTACGATCTAAACTATCTTTTACATTCACACGAATACGACGTTGGTTCATCATTGCACCGCGACCGCGACTCGCAGAGAACAATTCATCTTTGATTGGGTCATACACAACACCGTGTTGAGTCACGCCTTTGTGTTGAACTGCAATAGAAATACAGAAGTGTGGGACACCATTAATGAAGTTTAAAGTACCATCTAAAGGATCGATCACCCAACACCAATCAGCATCGTGACCTTTACCTTCTTGCATACCAAACTCTTCACCAAGGAAGCTGTGATTTTTATAGCTTTTGCGCAAGATATCGATCGTCAACTCTTCAACATAGCGATCAACGCGAGTCACAGGACCTTCGATACCTTTTTCTTCAACTTGCAGATCAAGTTTATGACGATTCTGATGCGCTTTTAAAAGCTCTTGACCAACTGTTTGAGCCGCACGCGCAGCCATCACCACCATAGGTTCCATTGAACACCCACTACAAATTTGAAGATACTGATAAAGAATAATGCATAAAAGCGCCGACATTTTATCAAATATCGGCGCTTTTAGGTAAAAAATGTTTCTAAAATTTTATGACTTGTATTTAAACCACCTGTACAAGCTTTAACCAAGCTTGTTGAATTGAAGATTGGATACCTTCTGCATCCAATCCACAATCTTTAAGCATCTCACCATGACTGGCTTGTGCCAAGAATTGATCAGGTAAGCCTATGTTCAAAACTGGCTTGAGAATGTGTTCGGCCATTATAAATTCATTCACAGCACTTCCAGCACCACCCATGACTGCATGCTCTTCAACCGTTACAAAAAGTTGGGTTTGATCTGCATATTGTCGAATGATTTGACCATCTAGGGGTTTAACAAAACGCATATTCACAACGCGTACTGCAACATCCAATTGATCAACTAAAAGCTGAGCAGCATGTTCTGCAACACTCACGCGGCTACCGAAAGCTAAAATAGTAATCACTTCTTCGGCTTTTACATTCAGCTCCAAAGTTAACTCAGCTTTACCAATTTCAAGCGCTGTCAGTTCTTTTTGAATTTCAACACCTAAACCATTTCCGCGTGGATAACGTACTGCAGCAGGACCCGGGTGCAAATAAGCGGTATGTAGCATTTGACGGCATTCATTTTCATCTTTTGGTGCCATAATCACGATATTCGGAACTGTACGCATAAATGCGTAATCGTATGCACCAGCATGGGTTGGTCCATCTTCACCCACTAAACCTGCACGATCGATACCAAATGTGACATCAAGGTTTTGTAATGCCACATCATGAATAAGCTGATCATAACCACGCTGTAAGAAGGTTGAATAAATTGCCACTACTGGTTTTAAACCTTCACATGCCATACCTGCAGCTAAAGTCACTGCATGTTGTTCTGCAATTGCCACATCAAAATAACGATCAGGATATTGTTTGGCGAATTGCACCATACCTGAACCTTCACACATGGCAGGTGTAATGGCTAACAACTTATCATCTAACTGGGCTTCCTCACACAACCACTGCCCAAAAACATCAGAATATTTGGGTGCTTTTGTTGAAACTGCTGCAGCATTTAATTTAGCAATTGCGTGATATTTTATTTGATCTGCTTCAGCAGGTGCGAAGCCCTTACCCTTCTTGGTATAGATATGAATTAAGCGCGGCCCCTTACGTTTTTTTAAGGCACTAAATACATTAACAAGTTCATCGACGTTATGACCATCGAATGGACCAAAATAGTCAAATCCAATCGCTTTAAATAAGTTATCCGCAGCCTCGGTAGCAGCACAATGTAAACGTGAAGTGTAGTCCCACTCAGGATAGTCCTGAATAAATGGATTACCCTGCTCATCAATGTGTACAGATTGCCCTTTTTCCCAAATAGCAGCCAAATGTTTTGCAAAACCACCCGTGCTACATGAAATCGACATATCATTGTCATTCAGCACCACCATGAGATCAGCATTATGTGCAACAGCATCATTCATGGCTTCGAATGCCATCCCTGCTGTCATTGCACCATCACCGATAATTGCAACCACTTCACAAGGATCTTTTTGATAACGACGAGCTAAAGCCATTCCCAAACCCGCTGAAATAGCAGTCGATGAGTGGCCCACACCAAAAGTATCAAATTCAGACTCTTCACGAGCTGGAAACGCCGCCAAGCCATTTTTTGCACGAATTGTAGTCAGTTGCTCACGACGTCCAGTCAAAGCTTTATGTGGATATGCTTGATGTCCCACATCCCAGATAAGACGATCATGCGGTGTATTGAAACAATAATGCAAGGCAACAGTTAATTCGATTACACCTAGATTGGCACCGAAATGCCCACCACTTTGTCCAGCAGCATACAAAATAAATTGACGTAGCTCGTCCGACACTTGACTCAATTGTTCTTTGGCTAGTTGACGCAATTGCATTGGATGATTAATCGCATCCAATAAAGGCGTAACAGGACGTTGACTAGGTATTTCGGTATACAACATATGTGGCAATGCCTTCTAAAGCCTGGCAAATCCTAAGCTAGGTAAATGGGTTAGCTCGATTCTTCTTATTGATCGAGAAATCGAAAAAAAACACCTTAAATCAACCACATTTATATTGGTCCAGTGTTGAGCTTTCGCTAAACGGGCGTTGTTAGGTAGCTAGATTATCCTGAATATCGATGCTACTTATCAACTATTATCTTGTGCTTTGCAAAAAAAAGGAAATCTTCTGTGTAAATTTGCACAATGATACTCAACTATGGTCTGATCATTCAGCTATACTTTAGCCAAATTATGAACATGTAATGGAAGTCGCTGTGCCTATAGAGTTTGTTGCCACATCTAAATTACCCACTGCCTTTGGTGATTTTAAAATCACTGTTTTTCAAGATCCTAAAACAGGTGAAGAACACGTAGCATTGTCAAAAGGATTAGATACAGCACCCACCTCTCCTGTCTTGGTACGAATCCATTCCGAATGTTTAACAGGTGATGCTTTTGCTTCATTAAAATGTGATTGTGGCCCACAACTTCAAGCAACTCAAAAACTGATTAACGAAGCAGGACAAGGCGTAATTTTATATTTACGCCAAGAAGGTCGTGGTATTGGTTTAACCAATAAAATTCGTGCTTATGCCTTGCAAGATCAAGGACATGACACAGTAGATGCTAACCTGATGCTCAACTTACCCGCTGATGCGCGTAAATACGATATGTGCAGTATCATGCTGGATCACTTACAAGTGAAACAAGTCAAACTTGTCACAAACAATCCTCTCAAAATTAAAGCTTTAACTGATTTAGGAATTGATGTAGTTGATCGTGTCCCGTTAACGGTCGGTTTGAATAAATTCAATGAAGAATACTTAAAAACCAAACATGAGCGCATGTCACATATGTATCAAAAGGATGATTTTTAACTAAAGCATAATTTAATCGCTGTAAAAAATACCCCGATGCTTAGGGGTATTTTTTTACTTAGACTCAGCCCAATTTGTGAAGATGACTATATCGTCATAGAAAATATCCGATTTTCAGGTTTGTTTCTTTTTAACCTTAAATCGAACGCCATACAGATATTTCGTACAAATGGTTTTCCAGCTTCCGTTACCTTCAATCCATATTCACTCATCTTCACAAGTTGGTCATTTTGCATTTCAGCTAAATCTTCTAAAACTTGTGGTCGCTGTGCAAAATCCATGTCACCTTGCCAATTCGTCTCAAAATGGCACATGAGATTTAAAATATGCTTTCTGATTTTCAAATCTTCTTCTGTTAAAAGATGACCTTTAAAAACTGGAATTTCGTTTTGTTCTAATCGAGCATAGTAATCTTCAAGCTTCTTTTCATTTTGAGCAAAACCTTGCCAACAATCACCAATAGCTGACATCCCTAAGCCAATCATCACTTCTGTTTTTGAAACGGTATATCCCATAAAATTACGATGTAACTGTTGGGCTTGAAATACCTGATACATATCATCATGCTCAAGCGCAAAATGATCCATCCCTATTTCATGATATCCAGCAGACAATAATTTTTGTTTTCCTTGCTCATAACACTGTCTTTTCTCTTCATCGCGCGGAACATCATGGTCTTTAAAACCACGTTGCCCATTACCTTTGATCCATGGTACATGTGCATAACTGTAAAAGGCTAAACGATCTGGCTTAATTTGAATGGTTTGATCAATTGTGTTTAAAACATCATCTAAATATTGAAAGGGCAGCCCGTAGACCAAATCATGCGAAATAGACGTATAACCAATTTCACGCGCCCATTCTGTAACCTGCTTTACGTGTTCAAAAGGTTGAATTCGGTGGATCGCTTTCTGCACGGTTTCATTATAATCCTGCACACCAAAGCTAACGCGTCTAAAACCCAATTCAAACAGCGTCTTTAAATGTTCGTAGGAAGTATTATTAGGATGTCCTTCAAAACTAAATTGATGATCTTCAGCTACTTGTGATAACGCTAAAAGCCCATCAATCAACTGTTTAAGATGCTGAGGAGAAAAAAATGTAGGTGTCCCTCCGCCTAGATGTATCTCTTTAATCAAAGGACGCTCTACAAATAACTCACAATACAATTTCCATTCTTTTAACAGAGCCAAAATATAGGGCTGTTCCATTTCATGTTTTTTAGTGATTTTTTTATGACATCCACAAAAAGTACATAAGGACTCGCAAAAAGGTAAGTGAATGTAAAGGCTAATACCATGTTGGCTATTCGATTTATCAAAACGTATTTTTAGTTTTTGCTGCCATAGTACTCGATCAAAAGTCGACTGCTCCCAATACGGAACTGTGGGATAGCTCGTATATCGAGGACCTGGAACATTATATTTTTGCACCAGTGAAACAACGTTTTCGAACATATCCCCACCTTTAAAATCACCACATATTAAAAGCTTAACTGCTTTCAGTCGTCCTATTTTGAGGAGCTTATTCTTTTAATTCAACCTAGTAGCTTGGTCAGGATTCATAAGCAAATTCAAATCACAAAGTACGTTTACCCTGACTAAACTTAAATCTCGATCTGCTATATCGATAAAATTACCTTAATCTTTCATACAATTTATGTTTTGATGTAGCTAGTTTTTCATTGCCCAAGAGGCTTGGTATGTCACACCCGACTTCTGCAGATATTCAACGTGTTCGTGAATTTTTACTCGACTTACAAACTCGAATTTGTGCTGCGCTTGAACAACAAGAACAACAAGGTGGCGGTAATGCCCAATTTGAGATCGATGATTGGGAACGTCCCGAAGGTGGTGGTGGCAGATCACGCGTATTGCAAGATGGTACAGTGATCGAAAAAGGTGGTGTGATGTTCTCGCACATCAATATCTCAAAGTTACCAGCATCTGCTACCGAACGGCACCCACATATAGCTGGCGCACAAGCACAAGCCATGGGGGTTTCTTTAGTGATCCATCCTAGAAATCCAAATGTGCCGACCTCACATGCCAACGTAAGACTATTTGTCGCAGAAAAAGAAGGACAAGATCCTATTTGGTGGTTTGGCGGCGGTTTTGATTTAACGCCATTTTATCCGAATGATGAAGATGTTAAATCATGGCATCAAACTGCGCACGATCTTTGTGCACCTTTTGGCGATCATGTCTACCAAGATCATAAAAAATGGTGTGATGATTATTTTTATTTGAAGCATCGTGATGAACAACGTGGTGTCGGTGGGTTATTTTTTGATGACTTAAATCAGTGGGATTTCGAAACTTGTTTTAAATACATGCAAGCTGTAGGCAATGGATATCTCAATGCGATTCTACCAATCTTCCAACGTAATCAAGATAAACCCTATAGTGAAGCTCAACGCGATTTCCAATTGTATCGTCGTGGGCGCTATGTGGAATATAACTTAGTTTACGATCGAGGGACGTTATTTGGATTACAAACTGGCGGTCGAATTGAGTCTATTTTAGTAAGTCTTCCTCCATTAACGGGTTGGAAATACAGACCTGAATGGGATGAAGGCTCTGCTGAAAAAAAATTAACCGACTACTATTTAAAACCGAGAGATTGGCTCGCTGAACTGCATTAAATGTAAATCACTCGCCCTGTTAAAACAGGGCTTTTTTGTTGAGCAATATATTCATCCCATTGTCTAACGAAATTGAATAATTCCATTACATTTTCTTAAAAAAAAAGGCACAATAGATAAAATTGATTAAATTTTGTCACACTTCTGACACAGCTCTTAAGTTTAATTTAAGCAAAGTACTGTACAATCAATTTTTACTTGTATTACTCATGGAAGTTTTTACTTCTGCATAAGGAATCGATATGCAACACAACTCTATTCGCGCACGTGTTGTCGTATTTTGGACACTGGTTATCGCTCTTTTGAGTGCAATCAGTACCACTATATTTTCAGAAACACTACTCAATGATAGCTTTGGTTTTAGCTTGATGGTGTTTGCAGCTGTTGGTCTACTGCTCAACATTGCGCATATTTTACTTCATACCCTATTTGAAATTTGTAACCCAAGTCATTAATACACTTCATTAAATATGTTCATATTGGGAACTTTCTGCATTTGACGTATATTGTTTGCCACTTCTTCATCAGGAATTAGAGCAATGCGCAAACAATTTGCCGTAATTGGAAATCCCATTGAACAATCTCGATCTCCAGAGCTTCATCATGCGTTCGCACAAAAGACTGGGGTGATCCTTGAATATAGCAAACGCCTTGCTCCTCTCGATGGTTTTACACAGAGTATCAATGAATTTTTTAAGGCTGGTGGTATTGGTCTGAATGTCACGGTGCCGTTTAAAGAACAAGCTTTTGCACAATGTGATGTACTCACTGAACGTGCCAAAATTGCAAAAGCAGTAAATACACTATGGATGAAAGATGGTATATTGCATGGCGACAATACCGATGGCCAAGGACTTGTTGCAGCCATTCAACATTTAAATTGGCCTCTTGAGCAAGCAAGCGTGCTTATTTTAGGTGCAGGTGGTGCAACACGTGGCGTGATTTATCCACTGCATAAAGCTGGTGTAAATAAAATCATGATTGCTAATCGAACGGTTGCTCGCGCAGAGCAATTGATTCAGGACTTACAACCTGCTGTCCCAGATCTAGAGCTAAACGCTTGTGGTCTTGATCACATAGCAGGTGAATTTGATATTGTTATTAATGCTACCTCGGCAAGCTTATCTGGCGATGCAATCAATCTACCTCAACAGTTAAAATTCAAATATGCCTATGAAATGGCCTATGGCAAACCTTCCACTTTCCTTGATCAAGCGAAACAGCGTGGAATTCCGACTGCAGAAGGATTTGGAATGCTCGTTGGACAAGCGATTGAATCTTTCGCGATTTGGAATGGTGTGCGTCCAGAATTAAAAGATTTTATTTAGTTTTTGCACACGTTTAGTGCCTTGTGAACAGTGCAATTTTTTAAATTGCACTTTTTTCTCTCTATAATATCGATTAAATCTCTTCGAATTGATTTTAGTGACATATTTTTAGTGCATATTCAAATTGAATAAATTCAAATTAAACATATGATCATCCACACAACAAAACCAACCTAAGCTTATGTATTAATAATATTATTTTTTCTAATAAACTCCTACTACAACAAATGAATTCAGTTTATATTCATTCTAGAGCCTAAACACTAATTCGCAATTCTGACATTTATTTCCGTGACTTACATCAATGTTTTTTTAGTGTTGTAGGTCAATAATCGGATCATCTAAAAAGTATTTTCTCTATTCAAATTAGGAAAAGTTCAATGCCTGCATATAAAGCGCCCGTACGTGATATTCGTTTCTTAATGAACGAAGTTTTTGATTATCCTGCGCACTATAAAACTCTAAGCAACGGCGAAGCTGCTGACTCTGATACTGTCGATATGATTATCGAAGGTGCTGCAGATTTCTGTGAAAATGTATTATCTCCACTTAATCAGCCTGGAGATGAAGAAGGCTGTCATTTTAAAGATGGTGAAGTCAAAACGCCTAAAGGTTTCAAAGAAGCTTACGAGCAGTTTGTACAAGGTGGCTGGCAAGGTCTTTCGTATCCTGAAGAGTTTGGTGGTCAAGCACTGCCTATGTCGCTGAACCTGATCAAATCAGAAATGATGGGTACAGCAAACTGGTCTTTCACGATGTATCCGGGCTTAAGTATGGGTTGTATGAATACCATCATGCAATTTGGTACTGAAGAACAGAAAAACACCTACATGCCTCACCTCACTGCTGGTACATGGTCAGGCACAATGTGTTTAACTGAACCACAATGTGGTACAGACTTGGGTCAAGTTAAAACTAAAGCTGAGCCTAAAGGTGACGGTACTTATGCTATCACAGGTACTAAAATCTTTATTTCTGCGGGTGAACACGATTTAACTGAAAATATCATTCATATTGTGTTGGCACGTCTTCCAGACTCTCCAGCTGGTACACGTGGTATTTCTTTATTCATTGTTCCAAAATTCATCCCAACTGCTGATGGTGGTGTAGGCGAACGCAATCCTGTGACTTGCGGTTCTATTGAACACAAAATGGGGATCAGAGCATCTGCTACTGCCGTACTGAACTTTGATGCTGCAACGGGTTATCTGATTGGTGAAGTCAACAAAGGCTTACACGCAATGTTTACCTTCATGAATACGGCGCGTATCGGAACTGCTGTTCAAGGTTTAGCACATGCAGAACTTGCATTCCAAGGTGCATTACCTTATGCAAAAGAACGTATGTCAATGCGCGCACTCTCAGGTAAAAAAGAGCCTGAAAAAGTAGCTGACTCAATTATCCATCATGCTGATGTTCGCCGTATGCTTTTGACTCAAAAAGCGATTGCTGAAGGTGGCCGTGCAATGATCTATCATGCTGCACAACTTGCTGACAAAATGACTGATGCTTTAGCTCAAGCTGATCAAGCGAAGTTTGATGATTATGATGATAAACTAGGTTTCTACACACCAATTTTGAAAGGCTTCTTAACTGAGTTAGGCTTAGAAGCAGCAAACCACGGTATGCAAGTCTTTGGTGGCCATGGTTATATCAAAGAACATGGTATGGAGCAGATCGTTCGTGACGCGCGTATTTCAACGCTTTACGAAGGTACAACTGGTGTTCAAGCACTAGACTTAATCGGTCGTAAAGTACTGTTATCTTCTAAAGGTAAAGTCGTTCGTGACTATACAGCTGAAATCTTAAAATTCTGTGGCCAGCACGCACGCAATAAATACATGCGCCGTTTTGCTTGGGACTTAACTAAGATTTGTGCACAATGGAACGCATTAACTGTACGTATTATGCTTGCTGCACGCAAAGATCGCGACATCGTTTCAAGTGCTTCTGTGGATTACTTAATGTTCTCTGGTTATGCAATGATGGCATATTACTGGGCTCAACAAGCGGCAGTGGCATCAGCGAAGTTGGCATCAGGTGATGGTCAAGAAACTCCAGAATTCTACAAAGCGAAAATCAAAGTTGCAGATTTCTACTTTGAGCGTTTACTTCCTCGTGCTCAAGGTCATGCTGAATCTATGGTTAACCCTTCGAAAACTTTAATGTCTTTAGAAGCTGAACACTTTAGTTTTGATTACTAAGATTTCATAGAAAAAAGACCGCCAAGGCGGTCTTTTTTTATTGATCGAATAAACTATCTTACTTTAAGAATACGAAATTACATTTAGAGCAAGAATACAACAGTGGTATCTTGATCAAGCGATATAAATATTCCAAACGAGCTTTTATCAATATACAAAAAGGAAAATAATATGCATAAGACCTTGATCTCCCTCTCTTTACTCATTGCAGTCTTTTTCGCTACAAATAGCTTCGCTGAATCGGATATTAAACATCACCAAAAAACCACGACGTATTCAACAAAGAATTTGAATTACTCGACGAGTGGATCTGCTGAGGTCATTATTCATCGCCCTGTGAGTGAAGTCTTCAATATTTTAACCAATGTGAATCTCTGGCCAAAAATTAATTTGGGTGCAACTCAAGCCATCGAGCCTAAGAATATTCGCGTTCAAAAAGGTACGACTTTTAAAGAGTTTATTAGCAGCCCGATTCCAGGCATAAAAGATTGGAGTAATGAATGGCATGTGATTGAGTTTGAGAAAGATAAGAAGTTTGTTATCGCAACCATAGAGCAATTTGCTCAAGTCCCAATCCATTCAAAAATTACCTATGAATTTGATCGTATCAACGCCAATAGCACAGAATTTGAACGAAAAATTGAAGTAACTTTAGATGATAAATTTATTCAAGGCGCGACAAAACAAGAAGTTGAAGCCCTATATCGTTTTATTGGTTCTCAGTGGGAAATGGTCAATCATTTAAAAAAGTATGTTGAAGATCAACGCTCAAATTAAGGAATAAAAAAGCACCTGATTGAACAACCAATCAGGTGTTGTAAATTAATGCATATATTTTAATGCTCACGGTACTCTTTAATCTCTATTGGCTTATCTTTCACGAGTTCAACTGTTCCCTCATTCAAACCATTGAAATTTTTAAAATGAATTGAAACACCATTTTCATTTGCAAGTTTCACACCACTTGCAGCAACCGCGTTCTTCAGGTGATAAACCGCATCCGAGTTATCCCTGAGTTCTGCCGTTTGAAAATTGTCATTTGTTTTTAGCTCTAATGTTAAATCCATTGGTCCAGTAAAATGGATCACCTGTTCACCTTCAGCACGAGCAACTTGATCAACAGGCGCTGAAGCTTCAGCATTTAAATGCGCTGGTCTCTCTTGTTCTGACATTTGCTCACTATTTTTGTTTTTTATCAGCACAACCAACGAATGCCAATCCCAAGATTGAAGCCACTAGAACTAATTTCATTTTTATTACCTATCTTGATGAGAACCATTAAAAAACTCATCATTATTTTCACAGTAAAGGAGCGAAATAAGTGTGGATTTAACAGTTTCGCTGTTAAAAATTACATTGGAGTTTAACTATAGAACTTACAGAAACTCCTCAAGCAATGAGTTCAAATATAAATGTCCTTGAGCAGTGCATGACAAACGGTTTGGATCATCTACTATTAATTTTCTGTCAATCAATGACTGAATTTGAACTTGGATTGATTTCAAAGATAAACCTGTACGAGCTTCATAATATGAGGTTGGTACACCTTGATTAAGTCGAAGTGCATTCATCATAAATTCGAATGGCATTTCATCAGCTTCAATTTTCTTAAAATGCAAATGCTCTGCAGGGACTTTCGCTAGATAATCTTTCGGTAATCGTGTTTTTTGGTAACGATATACACCATCACTTAGCGTCACTTTAGCATGCGCACCAGCACCAATCGCTAAGTAATCGCCAAATTGCCAATAATTTAAATTATGTGCTGAGGGTTTTTCTTTACGCCAAGCCGACACTTCGTAGTTAGTAAAATCATTTTCGATTAAATAGGCCTCACCCTGTACCTGAATTTCTTCTAATACATCATCGACAGGCAATATAGGTTGAGTTCGAAAAAATACGGTATTGGGCTCAATGGTTAACTGATACCACGAGATATGTGTAGCACCGTGCTCCACGGCAAGTTTTAAGTCAAGTAATGCTTGTTCAAGCGTTTGTTCAGGTAAGCCGTGCATTAAATCGACATTAATTCGCTTAAAGCCTGCATCTTTCGCCAAACCAATTGCTGAAATTGCATCTTGGTTGGAATGAATACGCCCCAGTTTTTGAAGATGATTCGAGTTAAAGCTTTGGACACCTAAAGACAACCGATTGATCCCCGCCTTTAAATAATCTGCAAATGGATCATGTTCTACCGTTCCGGGGTTGGCTTCTAAGGTAATTTCACAATCATCCTCAAACGGAATCAAAGCGCTTAGCTGAGCAAATAGCCATTGATACCCTTGAGCAGAAATGAGAGAAGGAGTACCTCCACCTATGAACACGCTATGAATTTGACGACCCTGAGCAAAATTTATCTGTGTTTTGAAATCCTCAACCAATGCTTGTAAATATTCTTTCTCCAACGCCATGGACAATGCCCCATTGGGTACTGCATGCGAATTAAAGTCGCAATATGGACATTTACGCACACACCACGGCATATGAATATAAAGTGACAATGGAATATCTTGTGGATTCAAAGTAGCCAAACGTACAGCTCAAAACTTAAAAAACTTATTTTAACATGACTACACCATAACGCTCAGAACTGATTCAGTTTTTACTTTACACTCAATATAAAACAAGGACGTGGGTGCATTTATGTTTAAAGTCGCGAGCCAATTTTTATTCTTTATCCCTTTAGCGCTGGGGATCGGAATCGCAATGACCTTCCAAACTGCGATTAACACACAATTACGTGAATATTTATATTCTCCATTACAAGCTGCACTTTTATCATTTTTGATTGGTACAATAGTTCTCGCAATACTGGTTTTTTTTCAACAGACTGAAAAACCACAATTGAGCGAAATTGTACAAATTCCTTGGCATCTTTGGCTTGGCGGTTTTTTAGGTGTTTATGCCATCAGTATTAGTATTTATTCCGCACCTAAATTAGGTTTCTTAACCTTATCGGCGTTAATTATTTTTGGACAGATTGTTATGTCCATGATAGTCGACCATTTTGGAATTTTAGGTACAGAAAAAATTGCCATTAATTGGCAGCGCATTTTGGGTGGCGTGGTGATTTTTATAGGTGTGCTTCTCACTTTACAACGCTAAACCTTCATTCTAAGCACATAAAAACGATGAGTAATTTTTGTGTCTAATGTGACTGCAACTTCCAACATCAGTTATGAATTAAAAAAACTATTTCATCTCATGATCCCAATCTTGATTACGCAATTTTCGCAAGCAGGATTAGGACTGATTGATACTATTATGGCAGGACATTTATCTGCATTAGACTTAGCGGCAATTGCTGTCGGGGTAGGTCTTTGGATTCCTGTCATGTTGCTATTTAGCGGTATTATGATTGCAACAACGCCGTTGGTTGCTGAAGCAAACGGTGCGAGGACTCCAGAGAAAATTGCCACTATTACACGACAAGCATTATGGGTTGCTTTAGTTCTCGGGATTATTGCTGGTCTAGTCTTACAGATTCTCCCCTATACGCTTCCTCTTCTTGGCGTTCCAGAGTCACTTCACCCTAAAGCTGGCCTATTCTTACATGCGATTGGATTCGGTATGCCAGCAGTCACCATGTTTGCTGCACTACGAGGATACTCTGAGGCGATTGGTAATCCACGCCCAGTGACTGTGATCAGTTTAATGGCCTTAGTCGTACTTATTCCGCTTAATTTTGTGTTTATGTATGGTTTAGGTCCAATTCCTGCATTAGGAAGTGCTGGATGTGGATTTGCAACGGCAATTCTACAGTGGCTGATGCTGATCACGTTGGCATTGTATATCTTGAATAATCAGGCATATCAAAAAACCCAACCCTTTAGTCATTTTGAAAAAATTGATCGCTACTGGTTAAAACGCATCCTTGCTTTAGGTTTCCCAATTGGTTTGGCTATCTTCTTTGAGGTCAGTATTTTCAGTACCGCTGCAATCGTATTGAGTCCATTGGGTGAAATTACGGTTGCAGCGCATCAAATTGCCATCTCCATTACGTCACAATTATTTATGATCCCGATGTCTCTCGCGATCGCACTTACCATCCGAGTGGGAACGTATTATGGTGAAAAGGATTACCAATCTATGCGTAAAGTCCAATGGTTGGGTTTAGCAACAAGTACTGTACTGGCAGTAATGACCATGGTTTTATTGTGGGTCTTCCGCCATCAAATTGTCGCGTTATATACCTCTGATGTATTGGTGACTCAAATTGCGGTTTACTTGGTTCTATTCGCTGTTGCTTACCAACTGATGGACGCTTGGCAAATCAGTGCTGCAGGATGTCTAAGAGGCATGCAAGATACGAAGGGTCCTATGTGGATTACTATGCTTGCCTATTGGGTGATTGCATTCCCTGTAGGCGTATATCTCTCTAGATTTACCAACATTGGTCCTGCGGGTGTATGGATTGGATTGATCGTGGGGTTAAGTATTGCCTGTGTACTCTTACTCGGACGTTTATATATGAATAATCAGCGACTTGAGCGTAGTCAATCATCATGAACAATAAATCCCGAATGCTCGGGATTTATTTTTTTATGCCAATCATTTACTTACAACTCATTAACAATTTCAAATATGCATCTTTTGATTTGTCGCCTATGATCAAATCAGAAGATGAAAATAATGAATCGAGGTTCTCAACTCATGGCAAACAAAGCGAGCTCTCCCGGCCGTCGTTTCATGAAACTCGCAGGTATGACTGCAAGTATTGCTACTAAAACCGTGTCCAACTCTATCCGCACCTTTAATGCAGATGATGATAAAAAAAACGAAGCACGCAGTAAGCTCTTTCAAGACATTGGTGTTCAAATTGCAGACACCCTTGGGGAAATGAAAGGTGCTGTAATGAAAGTTGGTCAAATTGCATCACAATACAAAGATATTTTCCCGCCTGAAGTCGCGAAGGCTATTGCTAAATTACAACGTCAAGCCCCTGCGATGCCCTTCCAGCAAATCAAGCAACAAGTTGAAAAAGAACTTGGTCAGCCACTGTTAGATGTTTTTAAAACATTTGATGAACAACCTTTTGCAGCAGCTTCGATTGGGCAAGTTCATAAAGCAACCTTAAAAAATGGCCAAGAAGTCGTTGTAAAAGTACAGTACCCAGGCGTAGATGAAGCATGCGAAAGCGATTTAAAACAAGTCCGCTTGGCTTTACGTTTGATGGGTGTATTAAAAGTCGATAAAAAATTACAAGATCGATTATTTGCAGAAATTCAAGACAGCTTACACGAAGAGCTCAACTATGAAATTGAAGCGCAAAATTTAGAGGTATTTAGAACCTTCCATCAAGCATTGGATTCTAAAATTATTATCCCACAAGTTTTCAAAGATTATTCCAGCAGACGAGTTCTTACATTGAGCTTAGAAGCAGGTGACAATATTGAAACCGCAAGCACTTGGCCGCTTGAAACACGTAACGAAATTGGTCGTCGACTAATTCAGGCTCTTGGCCATCAGATTTTCTATCTAAAACGCTTTCATTGTGATCCGCATCCTGGCAATTTTGCTTTCCGCTCCGATGGTAGTGTCATCATCTATGATTTCGGTGGTGTTAAAACCTTATCTGCTGAACTGGTGGATCGATTTAAAAAATTAGTTCGCGCTGGTCGTGCTGAAAATATCCAAGAGATTGAACAGCATTTATTCGCATTGGATGCTCTTGCTGAAACAGGAAAATTCCCTGAGGAACTTTACAAACAATGGTTAGAAGTGTTGCTCAGACCCCTTACCACTCAATACAATTTTGCTGAAAACTCATCTCATCATGATGGCGTCATTTTAGTGAAAAAATCACTTAAGTATTGGGATACATTTAAGCCCTCTCCAGACACATTAATGGTCAATCGTACTATTTCTGGACACTATTGGAATCTGATTAACTTAAAAGTCGATGACAATATCAATGATTTGTTTGAAACGCTCGTTCCTAATTGAAAAATTAACAAGACCTTACAATGCTCATTATTGTTATGTTATATTATAACAAAATATAAATAGTTAGGAGTGTTTCCATGCGTCCCAATATTCATCCTGAATACCATGAAGTACTGTTTCATGATACCAACGCAGATCAGTATTTCATCATCGGTAGTACGATTCAGTCAAAGCAAACCAAAGAATATCAAGGGAAAACTTACCCCTATGTCACGCTAGATATTTCAAGTGCTTCGCACCCTTTCTATACTGGTGAAGTCCGTCAAGCTAATAATGAAGGACGTGTGGCAAGTTTCAATAAGCGTTTCGGTCGCTTTAAACGTAAATAATAAAATTTTCGACTCTCACTATTTTAAAGCCTAAATTTACTCCTCCAATTTAGGCTTTTTTTTATTCTTATCGTTATTTATGGGTTAAATAAAATTGAGTAAAGGAAAAACTCAAAACCAATCCCAAGAGTCCAATCATGATACTACTCACAACATACATCAGTGCCAAATTGTATTGCCCAGATTTTATCAATTGAAAAGTTTCCAAGCCAAAACTTGAGAATGTGGTAAAACCACCTAATATGCCAACCATAAAAAATAGGCGAGCCTCATGTTGTAATACAGGATATTGTAAACTGAATGCAAAAAATCCCCCTGCTAGAACACAGCCCAAGATATTCACAATCCAAGTTGCCCATGGAAATTGATCTGCATTTTGCATGAACCACATACTGGTCATATATCGAAGTGTTGCACCAATCGCTCCACCACATGCTACCCATAACCAACTCATATTATGTCCGTTCTCGTGTATTGATCATATTTCCCCCTTAAAAAGTAACGAATTATTGTCTTGGATTCACGCGTTTTTTCGTTAAGATGTAGCAAATTTAAACGTGTAAGGACTCAATTATGGCTCAAGCATTATTGGAACAATTAAAAAATGGCGAAGCAAAATTTGCAGACGTAATTTCATTTATTGAAGCAGGTTATACACATACGCCAACCGCATTTAGTAATGGTCAACAATATAATGCCAGTAATGAAAATCAAGGGAGTGCTAAAGTTTTTTCCTTTGCCAAATTAAATGGTCTTTCTCAAGAACAAACATTACAGCTTTTTGCAGAACACTACGCTTCTGTTCTGGCGACACCTGAAGCATCAGATCATCAAAATATCCGTCAATTCATGATTCATGGATGGGATGGCATTAAATTTGAAGGAAATGCACTCACTGCGAAATAATCATAAATAAAGACTAGCGCTTGGCTAGTCTTTTTCAACAGTTTTATTTAGGTATTCAATTACACCTAATCCTGCTGCTCGACCTGTTGCAAAACATGCTGTAAGTAAATAACCACCTGTCGGGGCATCCCAATCCAACATCTCTCCACAGCAGAAAACAATTGGATTACTTTTCAACTGTAACTGTTTAGTCAAGGCAATTTCCCGTACACCACCTGCGCAGCTAATGGCTTCTTCAATGGGTCTAAAACCGTCTAGTTTGATAGATAAATGTTTAATATGCTGAGCCATTTTCTCTGCAAACGCCCAATCATGCTTTGGGGTCAATTCACGTAATAAATTTGACTTTGCAGTGTCTAATCCCATTTTTCGCCAAATATTATTAATACTTTGTTTCTTAGCATTCTTAAGTTTAGAGATGATTTCATGCTCAGATAATTCTGGCAGTAAATCTAAATTTAAAACCATGAAATCTTGATCTTGCAATTGTGTTCGAAGTGCCCGACCATGCTTATAGACCAACCCACTCTCCAAACCATAGTGGGTGATCACGATATCACCCTTAGCTTTGGGCTGATGATCCACCCAAGCTTCAACTCGTTTGAGTGGCGAGCCAAATACAGGTTCCATATACGAAGACCAAGCTCTGACTACACCAGCATTACTCGGGGAAAACGCTTTTAACTCTTCTTTAGCCAACCATGACTGCCAAGCCCCATCACTACCCAACTGTGCCCATGACACAGCGCCACACGCCAATACAATCGCATCAAATTGCTCAGTTCGTATTGAATTGGATTGAGTATCAAAAACTGTCAGTTCATTTTGATTAAGCGCGGTAATTTGATGCCGATAATGAAAGTTGACCTTGGTATCTACTAAACTTTTTAACCAAGCACGCAGTAATGGAGCTGCTTTCATTTCATTGGGAAATATACGACCAGAGCTTCCAACATAGGATTCAATCCCTAGGTTTTTCATCCAATTTCGAATCCAACGCGCATCCCATTTTTTTACCCAAGGTGCAAGCCATTCGGCATGATCATAACGACCAATAAATTGATCGATAGGTTCGGCATGAGAAATATTTAAACCTGTTTTACCTGCCATCAAAAATTTACGTGCAGCTGAAGGCTTTTGTTCAAAAATATGAACTTCAAATGCAGGATGAGCAGATAAAACTTCAGCAGCCATTAAACCTGCCGGACCTGCGCCTACGATTGCGATTCGCTTTGAATATTCCAAATTCATAGATCATTCGTTTGTTGATTTTCAGAAGAGATCGGTATTTGCCCCTGCAGAGGCATAAAGTGATCGAAGCGAGTTTGGTACGCTTCAGGTTTTTGAATAATCAACTGCTGGCATAACTCACCACGTTCTAGATACTTCACTTCAAAATGCGTTCTTGCCGAAGTTGAAGGGATTCTTTCTTTAACATAAGAAAGGTTCCAAACATTAAGCAGTTGTTGCTCTGCCTCGTCGATATATTCAGGAATATTGCTGGCCAAAGTGATCGTACCATTCGATTGCAATCGAGACAGTAAAAATTCAAAAAAAGGCATATTCAACCAACGTTGCGCTGGATTATGAGGTTCAGGATTCGGATATAAAATAAAAAAATCTTCAACTTGCTGTGGAAATAGCGCATGTACGATCCAAGGGATTGCATCTGCATGTACAGGTCGCAAATTGGTTTGTCCCTCTAGTTGATGCTGTTTTTGCATCGCTAGAAATTTTTCTCTAGTTCGTTCAATCGCGATTAGTTGTCTTTGCGGATTTTGTTGCGTAAACAATAAAGCATGTTTACCTTTACCCGCCCCAATCTCAACACATAGTGGTTCAGCTAGAATCGGTTGAAAGTCGCGTGGCGCATGCATACGCTGTGCTTGAAATTGACGAATCGGCATAATCAGATCAAACTTATGAAAACGCGACAAGTCTAGCAACTCTAGATGCTTTTGCCTATTTTAGCTGTTTTATTTTACTAGGATTCATTTATGCCAAAAACATTTCCGTGCCCACGCTGTGGACAGCCTAGTCAATGGACTGGCAATGAATTTCGTCCATTTTGTTCTGAACGATGCAAACTTATCGATTTAGGGGCTTGGGCAAACGATGAATATCGCCTTCCAACACAGGATTCTCCTCAAGCTGATCAAGGCGAATATCATGAATAATGCCAACTTTGCTCAATATTAAAAAAAATAATTCAATTATATTTACACAACCAAAAAAATTAGCTTTTTTAAGAAAACTCGATAAATGTGATTTTATTTAAGTTTGTGTTGTGATATTGTGATGACAATCACATTAAAACAACAATTCTACTTTCATAAATACATGAGACTTTATAAATTCACATTCATACTCAGTATAATTTTAACTTGCCTAGGCCTCCTTTTTGCAGGTCTAGGCATTTATCAACATGATTTCGTCTTGATTTTAATCTCTGCACTATTTGTGTTAGCCGCTGCCCTTCTATTTTTGGAATTGAATGATATCAATCGAGATCACTTTTTTCGTTTTTAATTAACCAGCTTTACCTGCCACAAACGGGTTAAACTTTTTCTCATAGCCAATGGTACTGATTGGACCATGCCCTGAAATAAACTGTGTTTCATCTGGCAAACTAAAACATTCTCTCTCAATCGAATCCAGCAACTGTTGATGATTTCCCTTGGGAAAATCTGTTCGACCAATTGAACCCTTGAAAAGAACATCGCCAGTCCATAACAAGCCATAGTTAGCATTATAGAACATGACGTGGCCAGGCGTATGACCGGGAGCGAATCGAACCTCAAAGGACTCTTCTCCTAATTTTAAAGTTTCACCACCTTCAAGCCACTGATCAACCACAACAGGCTCTGGAATCGGAAAACCATATCGTGCTGAAACTTCCTGAATCATATCTAACCAAAATGCATCTTCTTTATGAGGACCAATTACTGGAATACCCCACTCTCGCGCCAATGCTCCAACCGCGCCAGCATGATCAAGGTGACCATGAGTTAGCCATAACTCCTTCACTGTTAAGCCTAACTCTTGCACAACTTGCATAATTTTTTCAGGCTCACCACCTGCATCAATTAACACAGCTTCTTTGGTCTCTTGATCCCAAACCAATGAACAATTTTGCTGAAATGCTGTCACAGGAATAATTTTAACTTGAAGCATAGGAACCTTTAAATTTACGCAGAATGTTGGAGGGTAATCTTGAGTGCATCCAGTTGAGCTTCTACTAAATCGACCAACAAATCAATATGTGCTGCATCAGTGTTTAACGCTGGAATATAGGCATAGTCTTTCCCGCCCGCTGTTTTAAAGGTTTCGGCATTTTCCACAGCCAACTCTTCTAAAGTCTCTAAGCAATCTGCTGAAAAAGCAGGGCTGAGAACATGGACAGATTGAACTCCTTGTTGTCCCCACTCAGTCAGCAACGCATCTGTATATGGCTTGACCCACTCTTGTTTACCGAATCGTGATTGGAAGCTGATAGCCCATTCATCGTCACGTAATCCCAGAGCCTCTGCGACTTTTTTCGCTGTAACCCTACAACGGTCGGCATATGGATCACCTTTATCTGCATAAGGCTGAGGAATCCCATGGAAAGACATTAATAATTTTTCCGCTTTACCGTGTTGCGCCTGAAAAACCTGAACACTCTTTGCCAAAGCCTGAATAAATTTTGGATGTTGATAATAATCGCGTATTAAACTTAAGCCAGGTAAATTTCTCTGCGTTAAAACCCATTTCGCCAATGCATCATACAAAGGTGCTGTAGATGTCGCTGAATATTGAGGAAAAAGTGGAAATAAAATGACGTGATCTTGCGGTGTCTGAGTAAGTTTTTTTAGAACCTCATGAATACTAGGATGACCATAAGTCATCGCAGGAACGACCTGAACATCAAAATCTGGATAATCTTGAATAACTTTTTGACGGATTAAATCTGTTTGCTTCAACAGAATTTCACGCATAGGGGAATCTCCATTCCACACCTGCGCATATGCTTCAGAAACATGCTTTGGTCGAAATGGTAAAACAAAACAATGTAAGATAATTTTCCACAAAAACGATGGAATCTCAATCACACGCTGATCAGATAAAAACTGCTTTAGAAAAGTTCGTACCGCAGGCACTGTAGGGGCATCTGGTGTTCCCAAGTTGGCAATAATTACGGTGATTTTCGGCTTTAACTCAGACATCTGATCCACATCAATTCACTGTTTAATTAAGAAATACTTTATCAGAGTCTAAGTAAATTCGGCGTGATTTTATGATTGCTTTTTAAAATGTGAATGAAAGAGAAAAACTATCATATGAACTTGATCTATTTATTCATGCATTTCCATAACATCCGCTGACGATCATCTCGTCCTACAGGAACGATCCATTCATTATTACGCATTTGTTGCTTGATGGTATGCAATGCACGTACATTAATCTGTGCTCTAGATACCATATGTGCCTTAGGAAGTTGCAATTGAGCATCGACCAGCCCCGTATCAGTCAAATACTGATTCAACACTTTAGAATAAAAATCTTCTGGTGTTGCTTGGGAAAATTGAGACTCAAGAACAGTATAAATTTCATGCCATCGCATGGAACGTATACAAATAATTTCTTTAAAATGACTATCAACATAGGCATGCATACGATAATCAAAACTGAATTGATCATCCCACTCTATTCTAGGCAAAGATAGAAAAGGATCGACTTCAGATTTGGCTTGTTCCATTTTTGCTTGTGCCAGCTGAGCTCTTAATCGATCAATCTCATCTTGTTTTGCTTGAATGCTTTGTGGTCTTACCCAACCCAAAACAGGGTAACGTTCAAGCATTTGAGGCATATGAGACCTGAGTGCTAGCTCTAATTCACGAGCACTTTTAAAAAATACGACCTGATCAACTTCTCGAATGATCTGTTGACGGAAATTTTGAAAGCGCTGTTGAAGATCCACTTCATGCTCTCGTAAATGCTCCTCACGCGATTCTGGCTGTTCATGCATAAATACAATAATGGGCTTTTGCTTAGTCACGGCATAGATATATTCCAAGTGCATGTAACTAATACCAGAGACAGATTGCTCACCATACTGGCTTCCTAAAAGCAGAAGTACATAATCACAATCATCAATTTGACGGCGTGCAAAAGCGGTTGTTACAGGTGTTCTTTGTTCTAAACCCCATGAAAAAAAACCCATACCGATCAGCGTTTGAGACACAACCATACGCTCTGGCTGCATCTCTTTACCAGAAGTTGTAATAAACACTTGGTAACGCTTATCTAGCATGCCTTAATCCAATCCTGCATCTAGGTAAAAATGCCTTACTCATAAGGCTTAAAATATATAGCTTGATATTGATCATTCTTCTTCGAATGTATCAGTTAAATTTTCAATTGACCATAGTATTTCATGCCCGATCATATTTTGAAGTACAGGCTGAAGTTCAAGCGCATTTCCGCCACTGACGACACAACGTAACTGCACTGATTTGTCATATGGTTGAGTTGCATTGAATTTATTTTTGATAAGGACTCTTGCTGTTTGGCGTGCAACAGCAAATCCAGAATCAACCAAAGTCAGTCGCTCTGCATAAAGATGCTCAATTGCAGATTTTAAAAATGGATAATGCGTACAACCCAACACCAAATAATCGGCTTGATCTTGCATGACGGGATCAAGTACTCGTTGTAATGTTGCAATACAGGCTTGCGAATTTTGTTGCCCAGCTTCCACGAAAGGAACCAAATCCAAACTGGTGACTTGATGAACTTTAACGCCTAAAGGATCTGCAAAATTCTGCATTACATCCTTGATTAACTGGCCTCTAAAAGTCGCTGGAGTCGCCAATACAGCTACCACTTTAGACTGTGTCTGTAACACTGCAGGTTTTAACGCAGGAACCAACCCAATGATCGGAAATCGCTCACCATAATGCGTCCTTAAGTAATCCAGACTAAAAGCTGATGCCGTATTACACGCAACAACCGCAACTTTACATCCTTGACGATACAACCACTCGATTGCATGTGCTGTGAGCTGACGAATATCTTGATCTTCGCGCGGACCATAAGGGACATGAGCTGTATCTGCATAGTAAAGGATATGCTCATTGGGTAAATATTTTGCTATTTCCAATGCAACAGATAAACCACCAATACCCGAGTCGAAAATCCCAATAGGGGCATGTTCAAGTGCATGAGGCATAGGCTCATTAGAGCTCGGTTGGGGTAAAATTGCAGACATCTCAACGACTACTTTTATAATGCTTAAATGAATGGGCTAAGCTTAAACCTCAAGTCCCTAATTGCAATAGCAGATTACCACTTTTTAAATTCAAAACTGATTCACCTTGCTCATTTTCGCTCAACTCCCCCATTTCAACTAAATGAAAAAAAGCTGAACGTTGTATCAATGCGTTGATGCCAAAGCGCACATGCACATAAGGACGCATCTCTCCTTGAAAATCACGCATAAAGATTGGATGATCTTGATCCACAATAATGAGATCTTGAGTGGTCGTTGTTAGCTGTAGATAGGAAAGCCCTTGAATCTCGACTTGATCTACCTGATTGACCAATAAAGGTTCATCTTCGACTTCAATTTCGATTTGCTCAACGGGTGTTTTTAAGTAAAATTTGTTGTCTTCTTTCCACAGTACTGTCGAGAATAGGTCAATGAGGCTTTGTCTTTTAATCAATTGACCTTCGTGCCACCATTCACCATTCGCTTTTACTTTCAAATCCATTGAGCCACAATGCTTTGGGTTCCATTGTTCAAGAGGTGGGATTGACCTTTTGTGACTTGACTGTGCATCTTTTAGATATTGTACGATATTGATTAAGTTTTTATCATCAGGTACAAGTGAATCAGGCTGTGCTGTTATAGAATCATTTTGTTTTACCATGGTTTATGCCCTGCTGACGGAAAATAAAGCGACTCAGCCAATTGGCTTGATCAAGGTTTGAACCTATACTAGCGCAAAATATATAAAAGGTACGAGAGCAAAATTGTACCTGCAACTAAGAACACTCATGGCAGCACCGTCGGAATTATCGGTTGCCACCCTTTACTTTATGAGGAGTCCTTTATGGAACACATCGAACGTGAATCGATGGAGTTTGACGTTGTAATCGTTGGAGCGGGCCCTGCGGGTCTTTCAGCTGCGATCAAAATCCGTCAACTTGCAATTGAAAACAACCTCAACGATTTATCTGTATGTGTCGTTGAAAAAGGCTCTGAAGTAGGTGCGCATATTCTTTCTGGTGCTGTGCTTGAACCACGCGCTATTAATGAATTGTTCCCAAATTGGAAAGAAGAAGGTGCGCCTTTAAACGTACCTGTTACAGAAGATGAAACGTACTTCCTTCTTTCAGATCAAAAATCTCAAAAAATGCCTCATGCTTTTGTGCCTAAAACTATGCACAACGACGGTAACTATGTCATCTCTCTGGGTAACGTCGTACGCTGGTTAGGACAAAAAGCTGAAGAGCTTGAAGTATCCATTTTCCCGGGCTTCGCAGCAGCGGAAATTCTGTATCATGCTGATGGTACTGTAAAAGGTATCCAAACAGGTGATATGGGTATTGGTAAAGATGGTGAGCCAACACATAACTTTACACCAGGCTATGAGCTCCATGCGAAATACACTTTATTCGCTGAAGGCTGCCGTGGTCACTTAGGTAAACGGCTAATCGCTCAATTCGGCTTAGATAAAGACGCTGATCCTCAACATTACGGTATCGGTATTAAAGAACTTTGGGAAATCGATCCAGCGAAGCACAAACCAGGTAAAGTCATGCACGGTGCGGGTTGGCCTTTAACTGAAACTGGTTCATCTGGTGGTTGGTGGTTATATCACGCTGAAAATAACCAAGTATCATTGGGTATGATTGTCGACTTATCTTACCAAAACCCTCATATGTATCCATTCATGGAAATGCAACGTTGGAAAACACATCCATTAATTAAAGATGTATTGGAAGGCGGTAAACGTATTTCTTACGGTGCACGTGCAGTAGTTAAAGGTGGTTTTAACTCTCTTCCTAAATTCACCTTCCCAGGTGGAAGCTTAATTGGTGATGATGCTGGCTTCTTGAACTTTGCAAAAATTAAAGGTTCACACACTGCTATGAAATCAGGCATGTTATGTGGTGAGGCTGTATTTGAAGCAATTAAAGCTGGTGTAGAAAAAGGCGGCGACCTTGCAATTGCTCGTGTAACTGAAGGCGAAGATTTCTTTGCTAAAGAGTTAACGTCATATACAGAGAAATTTAACAACAGTTGGTTAAAAGAAGAGTTATATAATGCTCGTAACTTTGGCCCTGCAATGCATAAGTTTGGTACATTCTTCGGTGGCGCATTCAACTTTATCGATCAAAATGTATTTAAAGTTCCGTTCACTTTACGTGATTTGACACCTGATTACAGTGCTTTAAAAACTGTTGATGCAGTGAACTTCAAACCAAACTATTCAAAACCAGATGGTAAGCTTACATTTGACCGTTTATCTTCAGTGTTTGTTTCGAATACAGTACACGAAGAAAATCAGCCAGCGCATTTAAAATTAACTGATCCATCAATTCCAGTAAACGTTAACCTTCCTCAATGGGATGAGCCTGCTCAGCGTTACTGCCCTGCTGGCGTATACGAAATCATGGAAAATGATGATGGTTCTAAGCGTTTCCAAATTAATGCTGCGAACTGTGTTCACTGTAAGACTTGTGATATTAAAGATCCGTCACAAAATATTACTTGGGTTGTACCTGAGGGTGCGGGTGGTCCGAACTATCCGAATATGTAATCTCGTTTGAGATCAAAAAACCCGCGTAAGCGGGTTTTTTTATATTATTTAGATAAAATGGCTAATCAATAAGATTGTTATTCAATTTATTTTAAGTAATGTTCCTTCTAAATCCATCTATAATAGACCGTAATATACTATATAAAGACACAATCCAAGATATTAATAATATTATTTTATAATTAAATTATATTTTTTATTAAATTCGGTGACTCCATCCATAATACCACCTCTAAACTCACCTTTAATTACAATTTCGTAACTACCTTCAACTTTTGGAACACCTTGTATACTTATTAAGTTTTTATCAAATGGAGAATCTCCTTCAATTGTGATATCAAGTCCTGAGCTACTAGGCAAATTTGTATAAAAACTGATATCTAAAATATTAATATCTTCAATTTTTATTGTTTCTTTATAATATTTATTTAATTCAGCTTGCTTAAGATCAATTTTATTAAAAGCAAGCTTGTGGCTGCATGCTATTATAAAAATACTGAAAATATAATTCCCAATATATTATTTTTTTCATAACTATCTACTCACAACATAAATTCCGAAAATTTGACTACATAATTCAGATAAAGTCATGATTTTTTTCACCCCAAATAAATATTTTGAACTCTACTATTTATTTCGGATTACCTAATTTTGATTTACGAAAATATCTAATATATCAAATAAAAAACCACTAATATTATCTATTACTTCACCTTTAACTAGTTTTAGTTATCGTTAAAGCGATGCAACCTATTTACTAAATTATTAAAAACAAGCCAGCTACAATAATAATTTTGATATATAATTGATTCATCACAACTATTAACAAATAACCCATTTACTTTAGATTTAAAGTGGCTTTGTTGCACAAACCTAGCCTAGAAGATTTATTCAGTCCTATAATTTCAAAATGAATAAACCTACTCCTAAAATCTATCGTACCACTAACTGGTCTTCCTACAATCGTGCCCTTATTAACCGAGGAAATATTTCCATTTGGTTTGATCCAAACACTCAGTAGTATGCACAACCACAAGCCCAGCAAGGTCGAAGTCAAACTTACTCAGACACCGCTATTCAATGCTGTTTAATGATCAAATCTTTATTCAGACTCTCTTTACGCATGGTCACAGGTTTTGTTCAAAGCTTGATTAAACTCTCTGGATTAAATTGGATAGCGCCAGATTATTCGACCATACGGAGAAGGCAAAAGTATATTGATATTGCGATTAGCTATCAAAAAAGTAGCGATGGGCTACATCTACTCGTAGACTCAACTGGCTTGAAGTTTCTAGGTGAGGGTGAGTGGAAACGTAAGAAACATGGACCTGAATATCGTCGCCAATGGCGTAAGCTTCATATTGGTATCGATGCTAAAACCCTACAAATACGTGCAGTACAACTCACTACAAACAATGTGAGCGATTCGCAAGTACTCGGTGATTTACTTTCTCAAATTCCCTTAGATGAACGAATTGATTCGGTCTATACCGATGGTGCTTATGACACGAAGCACTGCAGACAAGTCATTTTAGATCGAGATGCACATGCAGTCATTCCACCTAGGAAGAATGCAAAGCCTTGGAAAGATAAGCAATTGAGATCTTTAGAACGGAATGAATTACTGAAAACAGTTAAACGTCTAGGAACTCAGTTTTTATCTTTCCTAGGTTTGCATTTTTTCTTAGCGAAACTACTGCAGTAATTTTGTGCACCATTGAGTCTGAAGATCGAAACAAATCGAAATATTTCCACGATTAATTAAAACTTTTTATTGTAATTAGGCCAGTTGGATGTCGAATAGATTTTAAGTGTGGGCTTACTCGTCTCACAATTATATTGCTAAATTAAACCTAACAAACAACTTTGTGAAACAAAGCCCACCAAATATCCTATTGCATATATTGCCAAACATCAGGGTCTACATAGCTGTCATCAATATGATAGCCTTCCAGTTTAATTTTTTCTTCCCTAAATTTACGATCTTTTTCATTGTCTCTTCTTTCATCTAAAAAGGCTTGTTTTAACTGTTCTGCTGTCATTTCATCTGAGTTAGAAATAGCATTAAAACCACTATATCTAAAGTGCTCAAAACCATATCTAACAACATATTGTTCTTTTTCATCGTCTTTATGAGTTCTAGAAAGAGATATTCCTAAATTAATATTACTATTATATAAATCAAAAAACATATGATCATTGGTCATATTCAACATTTCTTGCCACTCTTTAAAACTTAAAATATAGCTTGGATCAATAACCTTCCCCATATGCTTTCTCATATATTTTAGATTATCTTGTTTATCTATACGTTCAGTAAAAGGTAAATAGTACTGTTTCCAGTTTTTCTCATTCATTTGCTTCATAAGTTTGACATAAGCGTTATATGCATCTTCTCTAGTCGTATATTCATTAGCATGTAAACTAGCGGTTACATCCATAATCAAAACACCATCATTGCCCATTCGCGCAACTTGCGTCCCCATTACACTAATAACATTATCAATTTCAAAGTTACTTTTTTCAGTCACAATTTTAACCTGTCCCAGTTTGGGCGGTCTCCAATCTAGTGACAAAAAACTCATCCCCGCAGGTTGGCGATCTATCGGCGCATTACTATATTGAACAAAATCTTTTAAACCTTGCTGTCCAAAATGTAAAATAGCACTTTGTGGTGGCATGATTTCATTTCCTTCACTTTTCGTATTTGGAGTACATGCCAATAATAGGCAACATATCGAAAATCCAAAAATTAAACTTAGATAATTTTTCATATTGAAACTTTTGTTAAAAAAATCGTTATTTTTTCCCTTCATTACTACTTGGATGTATTCCAAAGAGAAAGTTTGCTTTGCTCTGACTCCACCCCGTTATTGTTTTTAATTCCTGATGTAAAAAGGCACGCCCTTTATCATCCAACATTAAACGGTGATATTTTTCAGCGGCTTTTTTAATCCAAATCATACGACTATCGTAATTCTCCGCCTTTGTATCACTAAAAGGTGAAATATAAACTTCTTCAGGCAGTTCGCTAGCTCGCTTAGCCTTATCACTACTAGAGAACCAGCCCTCTTTAACTTCATCCACATCATAATCGCTTGACAAAACTAAGGTTGCATCTGGCATTGCCCAGCCCATATACCAGCTTCTTTGCTTCTCTGCCCCCCATTTCGCGGAAGCCTTATTCCAAACAACAGGTTGCAAGATATTAAATTGTTCCTGAACTGCAATAGCCATTAAATGAGCAAATAATTGAGTTTTAGCATTAGTATATTTTTGCTTTTCAGATTTTGCTTGTAAAAAAATAGCCTCTATTTCAGGCAACAAAGCAAAAGCATTTTTGATTTGCTTTGTACTTCCTAAGTAATTAATCTCTGGCAAACAACTTGACCATGGTAGATTCATGACTTCTTTTTTTATATGAGTAAATTTTGAAATATTTCTTTGGGTTCTACAACTATCAAAGGTTTTTGATGAAGTGCTCCAAGCATAATGCCAAGGGGCAATATCCATAAATAGCCACAAATTCCCTAAAGCAAAAAGATCGATTGGTTCTTTTATAGTATCTACAATAATAGGAGCAGAATAACCTGTCTGACTTCCCCAATGATCAAAAACATTAGCAACTGTTTTAGATGCAAATGCACCCAAACCCATCCAGTAATAACGACCTTTTAAATTTACATTACCATTTATCTCTTTTTCTAAGAAAATTTTAGCGTATGCTGCCGCTATTCTTCTTGCTCGTGCTTCATAACCTTCTTCAAGTCTATATAAGTTTTGTTTAGCATCTTTTAAATTTGAAAGACGCTGCATCGCTACTTGCTGATATACTTCCCAAAAAGTCAAACAATCACACTGTGCTATTTTGCAACTATTTTCAGTCGTATTGGTATTACTTTTCCAGTCTAGATCACCTCCCATTATTCCACATCTCCTTCGCTCTCAACTACCTCTAAAGTCATCCAGTTTAAATTCAATGTTAAACCTTCTTCGCCTTTGGTATTAATACGTTTAGATTTACCTTTATTATCCGCTTGTGCAATAAATTCTTGATCACTCGTAGAAACCTTATAGTCAATAAACTTCATAGGCTCACCCGACGGCAAAAGGATTTGGAATTTTTCATTATATATTTCATATGCAGGTAGTCCTTGCATATTAAATCCAACGTCTGCTCCCCCCACAAACAAATGCTGTCCTGCCTTAACCTCAAACTTACCGCCAGTCGTAGGAAATACCCCTGAAGCATTTATTTTTAGCTGTGAACCACCTGCGGTCAGTACAATTTCTTTCGCACTGGTGATGTCGACATTTGCCTCCGTCGAAATAATCTGCACCCCCTTTCTGGCAATCAGATCCGCGCCATCCCCTTGAGCTTGAATCTCAATCTTCCCTTTCCCTGCATACAGTCGTGCTCCTTCTTGAGCGGCAAATAAGCTGATCTTTTTGCTGGCATGGCTAAGTATGCTGTCTTGGGTACTGGTGTTGATGCTTCCTTGTGCAATTTGGTTGATCTGTCCATCTGCACTGAGGTGGATGTCTTCGTTACTTTCTACGGCAATTGAACTTGGTGAAGCCAAAAGCATGATCGCTTGTTTGAAGGCCGCGGCTTTGCTTTGGTCTTCGCTCTCTAAGTTCTTGAGATAGCCCTGTAGGTTTTCGAGTAAGCTCAGTGGATCAGTTTGTTGATTTTTTGCCACTTCACTTAAGGCTTTGGCGTTGTTTAAGCTACTTTCGAGTTGTTGTTTGGCTTCGCTTGCATCGAGATGGTTTGCTTTGGCTTGTTCTTGTTTGTAGGTGGAGATGAGTATGCCTTCGCCTGCTCGTACTGCACCCCATTGGTCAGTTCTGAGTTCGAAGCCTTCGCCTCGTCCTTCACTTTCTGCGGTTGCTTTGGGATGACTGAGATTCCCTAGGTTGAGTTGGCTCGCCCCGTGGGTGTTTTGCAGTTGGGTGGAGATTTGTCCTGTGGTGTCATCAAAGCGGAGTTGTCCATAGCCTTCGCCTTGGACTTCTTTACTTTTAATCCCTGCGAGTTTTTTGGTGTCCGGCAGTTGGCCTTGACTGTCAAATCGGGTTGGGCTGCGTTGGGCTTCATGTAGGCGGCCCACCACAAAGGGACGGTCGATGTTGCCGTCAAAGAAGTCGATAACTACGATTTCATTGATTCGAGGAAGGAAGCGTGCACCATAGCCTTCGCCTGCCCATGGGGTCAGTACATCGACCCAAGCTGAATCGGTGTCGTTGTTGTTACTGCCGGCACCGCCATCAAATTGGTGGTCTTCTGCTCGGGTAAATAGGAAGCGTACTTTGATGCGTCCCCATTCATCGACATGGATTTCTTCTTCTGCAGGTCCCACCACTTTGGCGCGTTGCGGATGGGTGCTGGGTCGATGTTGTAAGGGGTTGTATTCGGGTACGGTTTTGATGTTGCGTCGTTGTAGGATGAGTTCGCTGGCTTGGCGTTCTTGGTCCGTGTGGGTTGCTTGGTTGGTGTTTGTCTTGTGTTTTGGCGTCCATTGGCTGCGTTGTAGCAGTTGTTGGACTTGTTGGTCTAAGTCTTTGGGTAGGTTGTTTTGGTTGTAGTAGCGTTTGCCTACAATGAGGAATTCCTGGTCAGCTCCGCTGTGTTGTGCAATTTCTGGGTGTCCATCGAGTCTGAACCAGTAGCCGACTTGACTGTCTCTGACGCTGGCTTTGGCGATGAATTGTTTGCTTTGTCCGGCGTAGTAGTCGCTGAGGTGTTGGTTGAGTTTTTCGACTTGGCTGTTGCCTGAGGCGGTGGCTTGGTCTTCGCCTTTGAGGTCTTGGATCCATGCAGGGCTGATGTGCCATGCTTGTTCGAGGCCTAGGCTGGCATTGTCTTGGTGGTCACTGTGTTGGTGTTTGCTTTGTACTGAGCCTGCGCCTTCTTCTTGTTCGAGGGCTGTGGCTTGCCAGCGTTGTAGGTGGACTGCAGTGGGCTGTAGGCTGCGTTGTCCGATAAAGCTGGTAATGGTATCAAATTGTTCTGTCGCATCACTACGGTGGTAGCGGATGTTGCGTCGGTTAAGGGCTTGGTATTGGCTGTTGTCGTCAATCAGGCGGAGCTTTTGTGCTTCGATCGGGCTGTTGTTGCTCGGTACAATCGGTTGGGCTTCATCAATGAGCCAGTTAATGCCTTCACTGCGTAGTAAACGAGTCAGAAAGTCGTAGTCGCTTTCGTTGCTTTGCATGATGAAGGGGCGGATGTCGTATTGTTGTTGTAGTCCACTGTGGTCTAGGCTAAGGCTAGAGGCAAAGAGTGGGCTTTTGTTTTGCCATTCTTCAAAGAGGATTTCCACCACTTCGACCACGGATTTGTTCATAAATACGCGGCTGTTGCGGCGTTTGTGCCAAAGTGAAGTTGCATCGTTAAGCGTAAGTTTGTAGAGGGTCAGTGCTCCATCGCTTTGTCCTTGTGAGGCTTCGGTGATGATGCCAGTGGTTCTAAACAGGGTTCCTTGATCAGTGACTTGATCGACGGCCACTTGTGTGCCGATGAATTGTTTGAGTGGAATTAAGGCATTGGTCGAGAGACAGATGAGTTCTGCTTGCACGCCTTCGTTAAGGACATGGCTGCCATCGATGCGTTGTAGGAAGACTTGGCTATTCAGTTGTGAATGACTGAATTGGATGTGGAGGGCTCTGTTTTGGGCGGTTAGACCGAGCTGTTCAATCGCACCCTGAATATTATTGATGAAATTCTTCATGTCAAAATGAGTTAATCATTATTATTTAGATATTCTTAACCCAAATTGTACACGAAAAAATCAATTTTAAACGATATGAATTGTTTCAATCGTTAATTCACGACGGTCTAACCTTTTTTCACCAAATAATGAAACTCTTTGTTCCCATTTTCATCTAAACGTTCTTCTTGCAACAGCAATTCATGACCAAGATGCATACAGAATTTAGGAATATCCCAAGAAGTTGAATTATCTGTTGCAAATACTTCCACCACATCACCAGACTTAGATTTACGAATGGCTTGATGTAACATCATCACCGGTTCTGGACAACGTAAACCACGTGTATTCAACTGGATTTGAGGTTGAACTTGAGAATCAGACATTCAATATCGCCCTAAAAAGATTGGGCGATTATTTTATCATAATTCAATCTTTTCACTCCCAAATTCAGAAAAAGACTCCAAATACAGTGGTCTATGATCAAATAGATCATTAGGAATCAAAATTTTACCAATAGACAAGCGTATTTTCTTCGGTATGATTAAAACTTATTTTTTCAATTGAAGAGTCTTTAGGAAAGATCATGCAAGAGGAATCAGGTACATCGTGGGGTATGCGTGGCTTACGCAAATGGTTAGGCACAGCCCCAGAAACCCGAGATGAACTGTTAAAAATTGTACAAGATTCACGTCGACTACTCGAACCAGATACAGTAGCGATGCTCGAAGGAATCTTTGACCTTCCAGCGACTAAAATTCGTGAAGTCATGACGCCACGAACTTCAATGGTTAGCTTACAAGAAGATGATGAGTTATTGGATATTCTTGATGTTCTCATCGAGTCAGCACACTCACGTTTCCCTGTATTTTCAACAGATCAACCTGATAACGTCATTGGTATCCTTTTGGCAAAGGACCTCTTACCTTTCTTAAAAGATCGTGATTCGAAAGTAAATGTACATTCGCTGATGCGCCAACCGATCTTTGTGCCTGAAAGCGCGCGTTCTGATCAAGTGCTCCGAATGCTAAAAAACACTCAAACACATATTGCGATTGTGATTGATGAATACGGTTCTACTTCGGGTTTAGTGACACTTGAGGATATTCTTGAAGAAATTGTGGGTGAAATTGAAGATGAACATGACAATGTCGATGAAGAAGCCAATTTCATTGTTCCAGATCAAACCAGCAACAGCAGTAACACGTGGTTAGTTCAAGCACTTACACCAATTGAACATTTTAACAATGTTTTAAATGCTGAATTTTCCGATGATGAAGTGGAAACTGTGGGTGGACTATTACTGCAAGAAATTGGTTTAGTAAGCGATCTTCAAGGCCAAGTGATTGAATTGGGAGATTGGGAATTTACCATTGTGGAAGCAGATGTCCGTACTATTCATCTGATTCGAGCTGTGCGTAAATGAGAGCCTATTTTCAAAAATTATTGAGTCCTTCAGAAAAACAAAAATCATTACCTTTCATTTACCCACTCCTTATCGCTTTAACAGCAGGTGCGACTTTTAGTCTCGCACTTGCACCTTTTTATTGGTGGTGGCTGGCAATATTATCGCCAGCATTGCTATATGCCACACTCAGTAAGCGGAATTCTAAACAAGCATTCCTCATCGGTTGGGCTTACGGTTTTGGATTATGGTTTGTAGGTGCATTCTGGTTATACACTTCTATCCATGTGTATGGTGATACATCTGCGTTTTTAAGTGTCATCATGATTGCGATTATGGCCTTGGTGATGGGGCTATTTACTGCAATACAAACTTGGATATATCGTCGATTCTTTCCAGAAACACCACTTACTTTTGCCCCTTTATGGGTATTCTTTGAATGGGCAAAAACTTGGGTATTTACTGGTTTCCCTTGGTTATTTGCAGGTTATGCTTTTACCGAACGCTTCTTAGATAGCTATGCACCTTTATTTGGTGTATTTGCAGTTTCTTT
Source organism: Acinetobacter sp. 25-47-122 (assembly GCF_056779695.1). Lineage (NCBI taxonomy): Bacteria > Pseudomonadati > Pseudomonadota > Gammaproteobacteria > Moraxellales > Moraxellaceae > Acinetobacter > Acinetobacter sp. 25-47-122. Next base: position 166,596 of record NZ_JBWYIJ010000003.1, on the reverse strand, counting down.
CGTGGTCATTCTCATTGCATCTGCACTTGTTGAACTCCTACGAAAACGCTACTTTTGGGCTATTCCAGTTTCAATTGTATTACTAGGTGCATGGGGCGCATCCCATTTAACTTTTGTTGAAGAAAAAAAATCAGCACCGCTGAGCGTTTCTTTAATCCAAGGTAATATCCCTCAAGATTTAAAGTGGTTAACTGAGTATCAAGTAAAGACACTTGAAATCTATGCACAATTAACACGTTCAGAATGGGGACGTGACTTGGTGGTTTGGCCTGAATCATCTATCCCAATGTTTCAATCAGATATTGAACCATTTTTAGATGCAATGGATCAGCAAGCCAAAAGTACCAACACAGCTTGGGTAACAGGTATTCCATATTGGGATTTAAATGAATCTAAGGCATTGGGTTATCCGCGTTATTACAACTCCATGATGGCATCCGGTGATGAAGCTACAGGCTTATATAAAAAACAGCGTCTCGTTCCTTTTGGTGAATATATTCCGCTGTCTGGTCTGTTAAGTTGGGTGTTACCTGCACTTCAAAATGATCCTTCAATGAGCGGTTTTTCGCGTGGTCCGCAGGATCAAGCTCCATTTTCAATTCACAATCACAAATTAGCTGCTGCGATTTGTTATGAAGTTGCCTACCCGAACCTAACCCGACGCAATGCTCTAAATAGTGATTTCCTCGTCACCGTTTCAAATGATGCTTGGTTTACGGGTACGGCTGGTCCTTGGCAACATTTACAAATGGTACAAATGCGAGCAAAAGAAAATGGACGCTGGTTTATTCGTGCAACCAATACAGGTGTGACTGCTTTTATCAACCACAAAGGGGAAATCGTCAGCCAAGCCCCAATTGATCAAAAAGCGGTTCTTCGTGGTGATCTACCTGCAATGCAAGGGCAAACTTGGTATACGAGATTCAGTGATTGGCCAATATTGGGATTGTCATTGATTTTATTGATGATGGGTTGGTTCTTTAGACCACGTGTTGTCGATGTCAGTTTTAAATCTCGTCGATAACACTTGATTCAAATCAAATATACGTTCTATATCAAAAAACCGAGCAAATATGCTCGGTTTTTTTAAATTTGTGTTGTGAGGTAAGACAGCATTGCCATCAAACTCAACATGGGAATAGATCGATAAATTTTAATGAGCAGCGCTTCAAATGTTGAAGAAACATCAGACAGCATCAAAACAGATGCCTTAAGTGCACTATAAAAACTTAAAATCGTAATCGCACTAAATACACTAATCGCCATAAATCCGATCATGATTTGACTGCTTGCGTCTGCATTTGACCAAAGATTAATAAATAGATGACTGATAGGCAATAAGGTCAAAATAAGCAGTGCAGACTTGAGCACAGTCCAATGAAATAAATTGATTTCATCTGACAATATTAATGCTTTCATCATTCCCCCTTATTATCAAGCTAAGCTGTTAGCTCCATTATGCAGGGAATAATTAAAATAAAAAGCCTAATTTTCTTCATATTTTCTGTTTCTTGTAACCATTAAATATGGGAATAATTCTTATTATAAATCTCAAAAACCCTTTATTTTTAAACATTATAATTATCAATTATTTGGGTTAATATTTCTAAATAATAAAGATTATCACTTCACTCAATATTTATTAATTCGATTAAGTGAAGTGATTAATACCATGAATGGTTTTTAATAATGATTTTCATTTATGGTGTGTAAAAGATATCAGCATCATTTCCTTCACCACCCTGCTTTCCATCTGCGCCGAATGAATAAAGATCATATGCACGACCTTCCGAACCAGGAATCACATATTGTAAATCATTATCCCAACTATCTTTAGGATAACCACCCTTCACATAACCACCAGGTAACCAATTTTTTGCTGAAGCTGGTTGATTGACTAAGGCATCCAAGCCACCATCTTGCATCGATGGATATTGGTTATTGTCTAATTTGTATTGATCTAATGCACCTGCAACACCTTTCAGTGTAATGATTGTGGTATCAACCTTCGCTTTCTCACCACGACCCATGACATTAGGCACAATCAGTGCTGCAAGCACACCTAAAATCACAATCACTACCATCACTTCGATCAGGGTAAAACCAGATTGTTTTCGCATTTTCATCTTGTTTCGCATGTTTTCACTCGCTATTTCATTCATTATTAGAATTTATTGAATCTGTTTAAATCATATTGTTCATGTTGACGATTGGCAACATGACAGCAATCACGATCACCAATACAATCGCAGCCATTAACACCAACATTAGTGGTTCCAACAACGCCAATAATGTTGAGATCAATGTAGTAACCTCTCGATCTTGCATCGTCGAAGCTCTTTCTAACATTCGATCCAACTCACCCGAGGCTTCACCACTTTTGATCATTTGCACCATCATCGGTGGAAAATAACCACAGCGCTCAAGTTGCGTAGCCAGATTTCCACCCTCTGTGACTTTTTCAGCCGCGACATTGACTGCATCTCGAATAACCCAATTGCTACTTACTGCTGCACCAATTTTTAACGCGTCGACCAAAGGAACACCAGATTGCGTTAAGATAGATAAGGTACTTGAAAAGCGGGCGGCATTAATACCTCGTGATAGTTTTCCAAATAATGGCAACTTCAACGTGAGACGATCAAAAGCATAATGCCCTGCGGCAGTCCTTAAAAAACGCACCAATAGAAAGAATCCCAACGCCGATGCAACCAATACAAATGGCCAAGCTTGACGTATAAAATCACTGGCTTTCATTAAAGCAACCGTAATCCAAGGTAGCGCATCTTTACTTTGGTCAAAAGTTTTAACGATATCTGGTACTACATAGGTCATGAGTCCCATTACGATACCGAAAGACATCAACATCAAAATAATAGGATAAATCATTGCACCTTGAATCTTCTTTTGCATCGCAAAGCGATTTTCAGTGTAATCAGCCAATTGATCGAGAATAAGATCTAAGTGTCCTGATCGTTCACCAGCAGCAATCGTTGCAATATAAAGTTCAGGGAATCTGCCAGATTGTTGCATCCCTTGAGCCAATGAATGACCTTCTAAAACCTTTGATCGTACAGATAACATCAAATTTTGCACGTGAGCTTTTTCGCTTTGTTTGGCAACTGCTCTTAATGCTTCCTCAAGTGGGATCCCCGCAGCAACTAATACAGATAATTGGCGAGTCATCAAAGCTAAGTCATAAGCTGTAAATTTTTTTTGAAAAAAACCACCAGTTCGATGCTTGTCTTTTTGTTCTACAGCATCAACTTGTACTGGAATCCATTGTTTATCCCGAAGCTGTTGTCGAATCTGTCGGGCTGAATCACCTTCTAGCACACCCTTTTGCTGCTTTCCTGAAGCATCGATGGCAGTATATTGATATGCGGGCATGATAATGCTCTAATTTTCCTAATTATGATGTCTTAAGAGTTGCCTTAGACCGTTCTCTTCATTCATATTGATCACTTGCAACAACTTGAACACTCTATCACAAGCATTGGTTATCCACGATAAGTTTTCACCATATTGATCGACGACTATATATGACAAATATTTCAGAATTAAGCCAAATTGTTTATCGAGTGCGCATCGCGGTGCCAGTTTATCTATATGATTGTTTTGATTATGAAGTTTCTGCAGAACAATACCAAACTATACACATAGGTTGCCGTGTTCTTGTTTCGTTTGGTCGTCAAAACTTAGTCGGAATCGTACTTGAAAAGATCGCACCGGAAACGCCATTAGATCCGAAAATCAAACTGAAAACCATCACTGAAATCTTAGATCTGCAACCCATACTCAATGCTACGATCATTCAGCTCGCGCAGTGGTCTGCTCAATATTATCAATTTCCCATTGGGGAAGTCATGCATACCACTTTGCCGACATTTTTAAGGCAGGGTAAACCCTATAATTTATTAGCTCACTCTTGGAAAGTTTTAAATTTAGACGCTGAAAAGAAAGTGGCTCGATCTTTAAAACAACAAGAGGCTTATAAAATATTAAAGCTACACCCTCAAGGGACTGCCGAGACGATACTGAATTTAAGTGGTGTGGAAACAGCAACATTAAAAGCGCTTGAAAAGAAAGAAATCGTCGAATGTGAATTGATTCAACAGGACTTTAGTCCTGAACCTGTACAGCTGGCTCAAATGCCATTGACTGCAAATGATGATCAAAAAAAAGCTATTCAATCCATTTTAAAAGCACAAAATCGCTATCAAGCATTTTTACTCGATGGTTTAACTGGAAGCGGAAAAACTGAAGTTTATTTGCAAGTTATGCAAGAGGTTTTACAAAAAGGTCAGCAAGTATTGGTACTGGTACCAGAAATTGGCTTAACCCCTCAAACTATCAGTCGGTTTCAATCTCGCTTTCACTGCAATATTGTCTTGTTGCATTCCGGACTGAATGACACAAAGCGCCTCCAAGCTTGGCAATATGCTCAAACAGGGAAGGCCTCCATTATTCTTGGTACACGCTCTGCGATTTACACCCCCATGCCAAATTTAGGGCTCATTATCTTAGATGAGGAGCATGACCTGTCATTCAAACAACAAGAAGGTTTTCGCTACCATGCACGTGATGTTGCTCTCTATCGCGCTTATTTAGAGCAATGCCCCATTGTCCTTGGCTCAGCAACACCAAGTATTGACTCATATCATTTGGTGGAGCAAAAAAAATTAACGATTCTGAAACTCGATGAACGTGCTGCAGGTGCAAGCTTACCTAAAATTCATTTAATTGATCTAAAGATTGCTCAAAAACAGCATGGTATAAGCGAACAACTCATTAAAGAAATTCAAAAAAGACTCAATCAAGAAGAACAGGTACTGATCTTTTTAAACAGACGTGGTTATGCACCTGTCCTGATCTGCGAAAGCTGTGGATGGCAAGCCAATTGTCCCCATTGTGATGCACATTTTACGCTTCATAAAAAACCATATGAGCACCTGCATTGCCATCACTGTGGGACGATTAATCGACTGCCTGATCAATGCCCCTCTTGTCAGCAACAGACCTTAAAGCCGATTGGAATGGGCACGGCAAAAGTTGAAGAGAATTTACAACATTTATTTCCAGACTTTCCTGTGGTCAGAGTAGATCGTGATTCCACGAGCCGTGTCGGGAGTTGGCAAAAAATTTACGAGCAAATTCATCAAAGTAAACCGATGATTTTACTTGGTACGCAAATGTTAGCCAAAGGTCATCACTTTCCGTATGTAACCTTAGTTGCAATCTTAGATATTGATAGTGGTTTACTCAGTGTTGATTTCAGAGCAACAGAACGAACTGCCCAATTGATTGTTCAAGTTGCAGGGCGTGCAGGACGAGGTGAAAAAAAAGGTGAGGTTTATCTACAAACTTTACGACCAGATCACCCTCTACTCAACACGCTCATTAATAAAGACTATCGTGCTTTTGCTCGTGAAACACTTCATGATCGTCAAGCTGCTTTACTCCCTCCAATGCGCTATGCAGCATTAATACGTTGTGAATCGCGTAGTCAGGAAGAAAATCTCAATTTTTTAACCAATATGACACAATCGCTCCAACAACATACTGGTGAGCTGATTGAGATCTGGGGTCCAATTCCTGCGCCAATGGAGCGAAAGGCTGGGCGTTATCAGGCACATGTGGTTTTATTGTCATCAGATCGTGCAAAAATGCATTTCTATATACGAGAATGGTGGCCATTCGTGCTTCAACAAAAACCTTCAACGATGAAGCTCAGTATTGATATAGATCCTCAAGAGCTAAGCTAATCATGAATAGAGTTAAATTATCAAAGTCGAAGACCTGAATTAAATTTACACAGCTAAAGCAGACACGATTACAATTTCATCAGTCCAACATTCCACTTTAGGGAAGGCCAATGCCATTGTTGTTACAAATCACAATTTTTCTAGCTGCCGCATTAATTCTTGTTCCACTTGGAAAAAAATTTGGTATTGCGACAGTCTTAGGTTATTTGTTTACAGGAATATTACTTGGTCCAAGTGCATTGAATGTGACCAATGATGCCGAAACATTAATGAAATTAGCTGAGTACGGCGTGATTTTCTTGATGTTCTTAATTGGCCTAGAATTACGCCCTCAGCGCTTGTGGAATATGCGTCACTCTATATTTGTGATTGGAAGTGCTCAAGTCTTGATCACAGGTATAATTCTTGTCGCAACCATTTGGCTGTTCTTCCAACAGCATCTTGCTGCTAGTGTCGTTATTGGTCTTGCCCTTGCTTTATCATCTACAGCATTTGTCATGCAATTACTTGCAGAAAAGCAGCAGCTGAATACCGCACATGGTCAACAATCTTTCTCTATTTTACTGTTTCAAGATATTGCCGCTATTCCTTTACTCGCCCTGATTCCCCTACTCGCGGGAAATCAATCTACACATCATGGTATTGCTTACTTTGCCGCTGTTGTTGCAACGTTTACTGGCTTATTTTTATTTAGTCGCTATGTGATGCGACCATTTTTTAGATTCATTGTACAGAGTGGTGCCACTGAACTCATTACGGCTGCTGGACTCTTCATTGTTTTGGCTGTCGTTCTGTTTATGGATATGCTCGGATTAAGCACCACGCTCGGTGCTTTTCTGACAGGTGTATTACTCGCGGATTCTGAGTTTCGCCATGAACTGGAATCGAGCATTCAACCCTTCAAAGGTTTATTACTCGGTTTATTCTTTATGAGCGTAGGCATGATGACACCGATTGATCTCCTCGTAGATGAGCCGCTATTCATTTTTGGTGGGGCATTCGTGCTGATCATCATAAAAATATTAAGCATGGTTGCAATCGCACGATATTTTAAATTTCAATGGAAAACCAGTGTATTGATTGCCATTTGTCTTGCTCAAGGAGGAGAATTTGCTTATGTGATCTTAGCTATTGCGAATACCGAAGGTTTAATTACTCAAGCAGTGTTATCCCCTACGATTCTGATCATTGCAATTTCGATGGCACTCACCCCTGTCATTTTTTGGCTTGCACAACAATGGCTCATTCCATATCTTGATCGAAAGACTGATAGTGCTGAAGATGTCCCATTACCAGACACTCATTCGACATTAATCATTGCAGGTTTTGGACGCGTCGGACAAATAGTGGCGCGCGTTGCTTATCTCAATCATGTCAGCTTTACAGCCATTGATAATAATTTAGAAAAAATTGATTTTGTGAGAAAGTACGGTGGTAAAATTTATTATGGAGACGCCTCCTCGCCTGATTTATTGAGATCTGCAGGCATTGAGCATGCTAAGGCCTTTGTACTTGCTGTAGACGATGTGGAAATGTCGATGAATATCGCTCGCCATTTACGTTTGAATTATCCAACGCTCAAACTCATCGTCCGTGCCCGTGATCGACATCATATGCATTTACTTAAAGACTTAGGCATTGAGCATATTTGGCGTGAAACTTTTCTATCTTCACTCGGTATGGCATTTCGCACCTTAACCGCGTTAGGTTTAAGTCAAGAACATGCTCAACATAGTATTGAAATATTTAGAGACTATGATGAGCGTCTATTAGCTGAGCAACAACGCATCTATACGGATGATCAAAAAGTCTTTGAAAGCTATCGAAATTTCTTAGCGGAACTCGAACAAATTTTTGAAAATGATGCGCAACAACATCAACCACTTTCAGAAAGTTTAGATGAAACCATTGATTCTGAAGTAAGTTCTATAGAACGACGCGCTAAGCACTCGCAAAACCAAATTAATGTTTGTCGAGATGAAGAGTTTTAACTTGTGATTTACAATATCGTCACCATCTAGACAGGGATTTGGAGAATTTTATGTCTGATTTACGTCAACGTTTTTTTATTGATAACAGCCCTGTTCGTGGTGAAGTCGTACATCTTGAAGATGCGCTTAAAACAATTTTAGCGCAACGCGCCTATGCACCTGCGATTCAAATTTTATTGGGCGAAATGCTCAGTGCGACTGCATTGTTGGCCAGCACACTTAAAATTAAGGGACGTATTAGCCTCCAAATTCAAGCTTCTGGCACCTTAAAATGGGCTATGGCTGAATGTAATCACCTCGGTGAAGTACGCGGATTAGCTGAATATGAAGCAGATCCACGTTTTGAAGAAGCATCAGACAGCAGCATCGTTCTGAAAACTTTGGTCAGTCCAGTTTTATTTATTAATATTGAACCTGAATTTGGCGAACGCTATCAGGGTATCGTGCCTTTAGATCAGCCGAATTTAGCTAAATGCCTCATGCAGTATTATGATTTATCTGCCCAAATCCCAACCAAGATCGTTTTAGCTAGTACTGCTCAACGCGCTGGTGGTCTTTTAATTCAATTGTTACCGCGTAACAATGATGAAGAGCAGCAAAAGGTTGATGAAGATATCTGGCCTCGTCTAACCATGCTCACTGAAACTTTAAAAACAGATGAACTTACTGAGCTGGATGCGCAAGAAATTTTGTATCGCTTATATAATGAAGAAGAAGTCAGACTACCTGAAGCTGAACAACTTCAATTTGGCTGTACATGTTCTAAAGAGCGTTGCTCTACAGCATTAATTCAGGTGGGTGCTGAATCTGTGCGTGAAATTTTAGAACAACAGAACCCTATTACCATGGACTGTCAATTCTGTAACACTCAATACAGATTTACTGCTGAAGAAGCACTCGGTCTATTCGGCGAGCACCTCAGTTAATCCTTAACAGTTCTCTTCGAAAATCAGCAAGTTTTACTTGCTGATTTTTTTTGGTTGTAAGAAATTGAAACAATTATTCACCATCTGAACATATTGTAGTCTTCGAAAGTCTGCTCATAATGATTAAAAGTTAATCAACGGTTATTTTTGCTTAATGGCAAATAATTATTATGAGGAACTCGGACTAGATCGCGATGCGAGTCCTGAGGAAATAAAAAAATCATATCGAAAACTGGCTCGGAAATACCATCCCGATATCAGTCAAGCACCTGATGCCGAAAAAAAAATGCAGGCGATTAATACTGCGTATGACACATTAAGTGATCCTTTAAAAAAACAAGAGTACGATCAACAACTCGATCAGTTGAATAGTCAGTCTCCTTTCTCGGATAGTGAAAACCATACAAATCATGAATTTTCTGGCTTTGAAGATTTGTTTGGGCGTTTTGGTACAGGTTTTGGTGGAGGTTATGCACAGCGCTCACACCAATATAAATCCCAGCCGATTCGTGGTGAAGATCAACATGCCAGTATAGAAGTCCCCTTACAAGTCGCTTTTGAAGGTGCCACTCAATCCATCCAATTGCGTATACCTACTTTTAATGCATATGGACAACCTGAAGTTCAGCGAAAAACCCTTGAAATTAGAATCCCGAAAGGGATGAAAGACGGTCAGCAAATTCGACTCAAAGGTCAAGGACAAGCTGGTTTATCGGGCGGTGAAAATGGAGATCTTTATATACAGATCCATTATCAAACCACTGACAGCATATATGTCGATCAGGCAGACATTTACTATCACATTAATATTAGTCCTTGGGAAGCTGCTTTAGGCCAAGACATCGAGCTAAAAACCCCCTCTGGAAAGATCAAAGTCAGCATTCCTCAACATACAATTTATGGCAAACAACTCCGTATTAAAGAAAAAGGGATTCCCTCTTCACCCCCGGGACACCTTTATCTAATCCTGAATATTGTTTATCCAAGAGCAGAATCCCCGCAGCAAAAACAGGCATATGAGCAATTTGCTCAAGCATTTACACATTTCAACCCTCGTGATGAAGGAGGTGAATCATGACAACGATTCAGTACCGAGAAGTGTACAAAAATGGATATTTAGAGGCTGAAATCATTGATGACCAATGTATTTTTGATTTAAAGCATTTTGCCCAAGCATGCGGACAAAGTCCTGAATGGGTTTTGCAATTACTTGAATATGAGATTCTACCTGCTCGTTCTGAGCAAAAAATCCATCAATTTTTTGGTGAAGAACTTACTCGAGCACGGAGAGCTTATCGCTTGCAACGGGATTTTGAAGCAAGTCTCCCTGCCGTCGCCATGATGATGGATCTGATAGATGAAGTACAACAATTGCGCAAGCAAGTGAAATACTTCAAATAAAGCAAGCCCACATAAATGCATGTACTGTTACATGCATTTATTTTTTATTGATTAGAATGAAAGGATTAAACCATCAATGAAAGTTAAAGAATGCAATAAAAAGCTGAAAAACCTTTTCCCTGAGTTCCGTGAACTTATTCAGCCTTTAAGAGAAGAAAACCCTCACTTCGCTAAAATTTTCGAGGAACATGAAACGCTAGATCATGAAATTACGCATTTGGAACTAAATCCAGTTAATGTAATTAATGATGATATTGAGTTTCTAAAGCGAAAAAAACTTAAATTAAAAGATGAAATGTATCGTTTGCTCAAACAAGCGCAGATGAACCTTACCCAGTAATTTCAATTTAATATTATAAAATAACGGTGAATCTGGCACTTATCATTCTGACTTAAAGCATAAGTGCCTTATGTGACGTTGACTATTTTAATCGAGTCCAACGTCCCATTTCTCGGAGCGTACCTTTCAATGTTTTTTGAATCGGTTCATACTCCAAAAATGCAAACAAACCGAGTTGTTGTTGCTGGTTTTGTTGAGCCAACAATTCCATCACACTTTTTTCACCGCGTCCGACCATTTGTCTACGATAAAAATACCAAATTAACAAAAGTGTTGTCACACACATGGCTGTGAGCATATACCAAAAGCCATGCGGTGAGTTTAATCCTGGAATAAATTCAAAATTCATTCCGTAAATACCTGTAAGAAGAGTCAGTGGTGCAAATACAGCGGTGATAATTGCTAAAATTCTCATATTTTCATTGGTTTGATTGGCCACTGCTGAAAAGTGCAAATCGATAGCGGCTTGTACTGCATGGTTTAACCGAACACTGTGCTTTTGTATTCTTTCAATATGGCTAATTAAATCATCCATTCGGACGAGCATTAAATTTTGCTTCTCTGCCTTACGTTTAGCTTTAATATGATGATAATTTTCGACAACTTCATCTCTTAATTCTTGTAGGCATTCAACCTGTTCTTCACACAAATTTTCAACTTGTTGAAAAGCCGTGATCTCTTGCAGCAGTTGATTCCATCGATTAAATTTTTGATTTCCTTGTAATAGTTCTCTTTGCCAAAATTCCACACGTTTGGTTAGTGGCACACGTAAACCTAAATAGCCATCCACCATCATATTCAGTAATCTAAGCACAATATCTACAGGGCTCTGTGCTAATTTTCGTGGAATATTTTGTTGCTCTATAGGTCGTGTTTGAATCGCCTGCACTCTTTCAAGATATGTTTCAAATACACGATTACCTCGTTCATGCACTGTGATTAAAACATTTGATGTCATGACAAAACTTACCGGCGTTGTAACAATGTCCGCAGTTTGTTGTTCAGCTGAATGACCATTCTGAATTTGAATGTGGTCATCTGGGGTGATTAATTTTTTAAAGATCAACAAATCATAATCATCTAATGCATCAAATACGCAAGGATGCTCAAGGTTTTGAATATCTTTAAGATGAAATTCGTTCAACAGAATTCCAGTGTTCTCAAAAATATATCGTTGCCACGTCTCTGTATTTTGAATCAATTCGTGGCGTTCAAAACTCAACCATATAAATTCTGCATCAACATCAGTCGATAATGCTTCACTCAGATAAATATACCCGTCATCTTGATGATAATAATAATTAAACTTTTGCATTTTAGTTATTTTTAAATGAGAACATTTTGATCATGCCATAAAAAAAGCCTTGTGTAGCACTCGTTTAAACGAAGCACCACACAAGGCTTAGAATTAGCTTAAATGATTAAGCTTGTTCAATGTCTTTCATTGTAAGTTTGATACGACCACGGTTATCAACATCCGCAACTTGTACCTTAACTTCTTGACCTTCAGTAAGAACGTCTGTCACATTCGCAATACGCTCGTTCGAGATTTGTGAAATGTGAAGCAAGCCATCAGTACCAGGAAGGATATTGACGAACGCACCGAATTCAACGATACGAATGACTTTACCTGTGTAAATTGTACCTGGTTCAATTTCTGCTGTAAGCGCTTGGATTTTCGCTACTGCAGCCATTGCCGCTGCTTTAGTTTCACCAAATACACGTACTGTACCGTTATCTTCGATATCGATCGCTGCTTTGGTTTCTTCAGTGATTTGACGAATAGTTGCGCCGCCTTTACCAATCACGTCACGGATCTTATCAGGATTGATGCTGATCACTTGGAATGTTGGTGCGTGCATTGAGATTTCAGGACGAGCACGTGAAATCACTTGATTCATCTCATTCAAGATATGCATACGACCTGCATACGCTTGATTCAATGCAACTTCCATGATCTCTTCAGTAATACCTTCGATCTTGATGTCCATTTGAAGTGCAGTAATACCGTTTGCAGAACCTGCTACTTTAAAGTCCATGTCGCCAAGGTGATCCTCGTCGCCTAGAATGTCTGAAAGAACTGCGAAACGTTCACCTTCTTTCACTAGACCCATTGCAATACCTGCAACTGGCGCTTTAAGTGGAACACCTGCATCCATAAGTGATAAAGAAGCACCACACACAGACGCCATTGAAGACGAACCATTCGATTCAGTGATGTCAGATACGATACGAATCACGTACGGGAAGCGATCAGCTGGTGGAAGAACTGCTTGAACACCACGACGTGCCAAACGACCATGACCAATTTCACGACGTTTAGGACCAGATTCACGACCAGTTTCACCTACAGAGTATGCAGGGAAGTTGTAGTGAAGCATGAAGTTATCAGTCTTCGTACCTGCAAGGGTATCCACCATTAATGCATCACGCGTGTTACCCAAAGTTGTTGTTACAAGTGCTTGAGTTTCACCACGTGTAAACAATGCAGAACCATGAGCGCGATCTAATACGCCCACTTGTACGTCGATTGCACGAACAGTTTTAGTATCACGACCATCAATACGTGGCTTACCAGACAAGATGTTGTCACGTACTGTACGGTATTTAAGGTCTTCGAATAATTCGTTCACTTCATCAGCAAGACCAGTTTCGTCATTTTCTGGAACGAACTGAGCAATCGCTTCAGCATGAAGTGCATCAAGTGCTGCATAACGGTCTTGCTTAACCGCAATCGTATACGCTTCAGAGATTTTCGCTTCAAAAGCTGCTTTCAATTGACTACGAAGGTCTTCATTTTTCGCTGGAGCAACCCAGTCAGATTCCTTCGCGCCAGCAGCTGCAGCAAATTCTTTGATCGCTTGAATTGCAATTTGCATTTCGTCGTGACCGAACAATACAGCACCAAGCATTTGGTCTTCTGAAAGTTCTTTCGCTTCAGATTCAACCATAAGAACAGCAGCTTCAGTACCCGCAACGACAAGATCAAGATCAGATTGAGCAAGTTGTTCATGACTTGGGTTAAGAACGTATTCACCGTTAATTAAACCAACGCGTGCAGCACCAATTGGACCACGGAATGGTGTACCTGCAATTGCGAGTGCAGCAGAGGTACCTAACATTGCAGCAATATCAGCTTCCATAGTTTTGTCAGATGATACAACTGTTGCAGTCACTTGGATTTCGTTGTAATAACCTTCTGGGAACAACGGACGAATTGGGCGGTCGATCAAACGTGAAATTAAAGTTTCAGCTTCAGATGCACGGCCTTCACGCTTACCATAACCACCTGGGATACGACCTGCAGCATATTGTTTTTCTTGGTAGTTAACAGTCAGTGGGAAAAAGTCTTGACCTGCTTTCGCAGTCGGTTGAGCAACAACAGCAACCAATACAGTCACACCACCCATGGTAATCACAACAGTATTTGCTTGACGCGCCACACGGCCTGTTTCAAGCACAACTTGGTGCTGACCGAATTGGAATTCTTTACGAATAATATTAAACATCGACATGTTCTATTTTTTCCTGATTTTATTCTAGTGGAGACCCCTAAGGTTTGGCATTCACAACACAGGTTTTAAATGACAAAGCTTAGAAGCCGACCTCACTAGAAACACTATTTTTAAACACAAAGAAGGAGCGAAACTATTCGCCCCTTCCCCATGATCTAGTCGAAACTAGATCGCCTTTAGTTTTCAGCAATACAGCATTCAACATGCAATAATCCGAAAATAAAGTTTAAATCGAATTAACGACGTAAACCTAAAGCAGCAATCAAATCGCTGTAACGAGTAGCATCTTTACCTTTAAGGTAGTCAAGAAGCTTACGACGTTGGTTAACCATACGGATAAGACCGCGACGGCTATGGTGGTCGTGTTTGTGCTCTTTGAAGTGACCTTGTAAGTCATTGATTTGAGCAGATAAAAGAGCTACTTGAACTTCTGGTGAACCAGTGTCGTTTTCAGCGCGAGCAAATTTAGCAATGATCTCTGCGCGATCTGCGTTTGTTAAAGCCATTCGATTTCTCCGAGATGCTTATTTAAAAGTATTTGATACAAATCAATGACGCTCTTCAAAGCGGAATTGACTGCCGTGCATCACTACAGCAGCGTGCTATTTTAAAGGAACCCCCCTCAAAAAGCAAAATTATCCGCTCAATAACTTCTGGCAGAAACAATCATCAATTCATGTCGTTAAAGATACTGACTTTTGTTTTTTGGCAGGGCAAACTTGCCTGTTATAAAAACAATGAAACATGGAATGAACGTGAAATTACTCTCTACAAATACGTGCATAGCACCAAAAGACTTAACTACGATCACTCTTCATAAAGACGAAGTTGCGCCAGAACTTGGGGGAATGACGCAACAGCAAATTGATAAAATTTGGCACAGTGTTGAAGCACTTTATCGTACTGGCAATCATCCAATGATCAGTATGTGTTTACGTCGCAAGGGTCAGATATTAATTAATCGCAGTATTGGTTACACAGAACTTGGTCCAAACTATCAAACAGACCCTTCTAAAGTTGCGACACCAGAAACACCGGTCTGTATGTTTTCTGCCTCTAAAATCGTTAATGCCATGTTAGTGCATTTGTTAGATCAACAAGGGAAAATTAACTTACTTGATCCAGTGAGTCGCTATATTCCAGAGTTTGGTGTTAACGGTAAACGACGCGCCACCATATTTCATTTGTTATCACACCGTGGCGGTATTCCTAAAATTGAAACTGAGGTCACTCCAGAGCTTTTATTTGATCGTCAAGGGATCCTGGAGCATCTTTATGCAGCAAAACCGATTGCACCCGTAGGCTCGCAACTCTCTTATCATGCTGTAACTGCTGGATATATTTTAGGAGAATTGGTTGAACGTGTAACAGGACAAGATATTCGTGATTACTTGCACGAACATATTGAAAAACCAATGAATTTACCTTTCTTCAACTATGGTTTAAAACCAGAACTACGTCATTTAGTTGCAAAAAATTATCCAACTGGGATTCACCCTGTCTTGGGGACTGACCTATATCTCAATCGTGTATTAGGCGGAGGACTGCAACTGGCAGTGGATGTCACCAATGATCCCCGTTTTATGGATACCGTCTGTCCTGCAGGAAATATTTACACCAGTGCTGAACAAGCCAATCGCTTTTTTGAAATGTTACTCAATGGTGGTCGTTATCAAGATCAGCAAATTATCAATTCAGAAACGGTTTTCAGAGCAACTCTCCCTACATCCAATACAACAATAGACCGTAACCTTTTAGCACCTATGCGTTATGCACTTGGTCCGATGTTAGGCAGTAATCCAATCGGTGTATTTGGCCCAAATACTGGACAAGCTTTTGGTCATCTAGGTTTCTCGAATATTTTATGTTGGGCAGATCCTCAACGGGATATCAGTGTATCGTTCTTAAATACAGGGAAATCTGTGTTAGGCACACATTTAGCCGCTTTAGCAAAAGTGCTATATCAAATATCCAACCAATGCCCAAGTATTCCTAAGGAAAAAAGACGCGCGTTATTTGGAACTGATCAATCTGAAACTGAACGTGTTTAATATCAATGTAAAAAAGGCATCATTTAGATGCCTTTTTTTAAAGTTTTCATCTATTAGCTATTAATTAACCAGTGCAGATTGTCACAAAAAAGAAAGTACGACAGTTACGTTTTGGTGCTGGCGTTGGTGTTGGCGTAGGAGTTGGCGTCACTACAGGTGGGTCAATAACAGGGGGTTGTGGTGCTGGAGTAGATGGAGCACCATTTAACGCAGCAATTAAATTCAAACGAGGTGTTCGAATTGAGTTACGATGATCCGTAACCAAAGTTCCCGTAGACGTCATACGTGCAACAATTTGATCCAGAGATTCATTCGGGAAAGCATTATTCGCACGTAACACAGCAACAGCACCAGCAATGTGAGGTGCAGCCATTGAAGTACCATCCATTGTATATCCACCAGCGGTGATACGTGAACCAGGCGCCAATAAAGTTAAATTACGACTAGAGTTACTGAAACACGTTACTTTGTCGCTATAAGTTGCACTGTCAGAGCAATTGCTAAATGCAATCGAACCTACGTTAGCATCATAAACTGCCCCTACACTGACTGCACCCGCAGTACATGCTGGATAGGATATACCACTCAGATGGCCATCATTGCCAGATGCAACTACTGGTAATACCCCATAGCCTCTCAACTTCGAAAAAGAATCTGTAAGTACGGAACTAGTACAAGTTGAGGAATAACTACGTCCATTACCAATGCTTAAGTTTACTGATTTAATGTTTTTGCTTTGGGCATGGTTCGCTACCCAGTTCAAGGCACCAATTATGTCATAATCGGATGCGCCACCACCAGTTCTAGCTGTACTGCCGGTGAACACATCAAGCATCACAATTTTTGCATCTGGTGCAACTTTAGAAGCAATTGCTGCAACGTTAGTTCCATGTCCATTAACATCTAATTCTAATGTATCGTCTTCTTGAGCAATTTCAATAGAATCCGAAACTTTGCAAGTGGATGATGGTACACCTGGCGCTGTACAATTACCAAAGTCTGAATGGTGGTAATTAATACCTGTATCTAAGATAGCAATTGTTGTCCCCGCACCAGTATAGCCTTGCGCAGCTGCAGGCACTTGACCAATTAATGGTAGACTTTGAGATGCTGTCGTATAAGAAATATTATTTGGATAAATTGCTTTTACATTCGGGTCATTCAATAAGCTTACGAGCGTGTCACGCTTTTGAACGCGATGAAAACTATATGGTAAGGCATTATAATCGCGTAGTAATTGAATACCACCTAAACGCTTAAAGTTCGATTGAATCGATTGCTTCTTTTGAGCAAGATGTTCACGAAGTTGAGCGCGATTATTTTCTAAATGATTAATGTCAATATGATATTCAACGATTAGATCATTTGAACTGTTGTTCAATAATGCCGACAGATTAATACCACCTTTCGACACTTTTTGTTTTGCCTGATTGTTCAATTTAGCGTTAGCTGCTACAGGACTCATTTGAGCCATTGCAGTACCGACCATCAAAACACTCAAACATGCGCTTAATGATAAAGTTTTAAACATAATTGTTCTCCGTTGTTATGTTTTTAGTGCGCAGGGTAAAAAATTACACTTGATTGGCTGGATCAGTTTCTGGATCAATAGGCTTAATCGAAAAATCGCTCTTCGGATCTACTAAATCTGGAGAATCAGTAACAGGCATCTTCTCAGACTCATTTAAATCTTCGACTTTATCTTCGTTAGGCGATATTGGCGTTTGCTGTCCACGCTCAGAAGCAGATAGAGAATCAATCTGAGCGACTGAGGAACTAGTTTGATCTGCAGGCTTAAAACATTTATACAACCCAAACAGAACAAGACTCACCAAAATGATTAAAATTATGAATTTTTTCATGGTTTTTTTATAAAGTGATAATTTTTACTCACTTTAATAGAATCATTAAGTCAAAACAAGTATAAAGATGCCTAAAAATTAAAATTGAGATAAACGGTTAAAAAAGGCCCTATGACAAGTCATAGGGCCTTTTTTGCGCTGTAGATTCTTATATTTTAGTTATGATTCTGTTATTTATATTTTTATTGTAAGTGCTGCACACACATTTATTATTAATACGGTCCTTGTTCTTAAGGTTTCATTTCCTTATATGACTATTTTGCCAGATTCATTATGCAACACAAGTCGCAGTTTTCTGATCTTTATGTAAGAAATTACGTACATTATGTAATCAATTTAATCTTATATGTATATAAAAAAGCCCTGTAGTCTCTCCCAAAACTACAAGGCTTAGCGGCTGTAAGTTTCCTCTTTTATCACTTACATCATTGTAAGTTCGCAGTCTCTCGACTATAAATTATTGTAATTATGCGATATTGCTCAACTTTCCGTGTTGAACCTTTTATGCAAGCAATCATCGCAAAAAATTGTACGAAGCTCTATGCGCCAATTTCTCGAATCCTTGTAAGATATTTCCTACAAAGGTTTTCTATTTTCAACCAATCGTTAAATATTAGATATAAATAAAGTGTTTAATTTATTCAATAAACCTGTTTTTCTTATTGTTTTAATGTTTATTGCCTCAAATAAAGCATCAGTATCCACCAATAAACTGACTGCTTTTTTTGCCCTCGTAATCGCGGTATACAATAATTCTTGGCTCAATAGACGTGACGCAAACTCATCTAATACAACTGCAGTGTGTTTAAATTCAGAACCTTGCGACTTATGAATGCTCAGCGCATAACAGGTTTGCATTGACTTTGGTAAACGTGATGCTGGAAACCATTGGTCAAGACTTGGAAAATATACTTCAAATTGATCAGCAAACTGGCAATGTCTGAGACATATCCCAATATCACCATTAGAAAGCCCGAGTTGATAATCGTTATATGTCATCATGACAGGGCGACCAATATACCAAAGGTCGTGTCGTGATATCCGCATGTGCTGAAATAGCTCCCTTTCAATTTCATCATTCAAACGATTCAATCCCAAATGTCCATGTCTCACTGCAGCTAAGATCCTATAATCATCAAATTTTTGGATAATTTCAGCCACATCCTGCTGCTGATATCCATTTCTGACATAAAGGTTGAGTGCTTTAAAGTAATCCGTAAACCCCGAGCTTAATTTAAGGTAATAGGCTTTTAAATCTTGATCTGAATATTCTTTATTCAAATACTCTAGTTGAACAAGATCCTCTTGAAGCTCAGCTAAATTAATCTGTTGGATTTCAGACGCTCTACAAATCTCCTTCTCAAATTTAGCCAATACATCAACTTTCGAGCTTTGTGGTGAGCATTCATGTGATTGGATGAACCTTGCCAAATCACCGATTTTTGCACCTGCTTTGAATCTTCGACTGGTCACTAAATTGACGTGATGGTCATTAAGCGCTTTTACTTGTTGTAAATCCGCCAATACCATCCCCACATCAACCGAGGCCAACTGCTGTGCATCCCCTAACAAGATCAAACGACATTGGTCTGGAATTGCTTCAAAAAGCATCGTCGCGAGATTGAGATCGAGCATTGAGGCTTCATCAATCACCACCACATCATAGGGTAATGGCTTTTTCAGACTGTATTTAGGTTGAGCGCTATGCCCTAAACCCAGAAGACGGTGAATCGTTAACGTATTTTGCTGCTTTAAGTGGGCAATATCCAAACCCATATTGAGCATTGCATCGTCATTTAATGAGTTTTGCAATGCTTCTTTCATTCGCTGTGCAGCTTTCCCTGTCGGTGCAGCCATTGCGATTCTTAACTGATGATTCGACTCATTTAATACGGCAATAATACGCGCTAGAGTATACGTTTTCCCTGTACCCGGACCACCTGTAATCATACTCAGCGCTTGCCTTGATACTATTTCTAAGGCTTGCTTTTGAAATGGATCGATTAATAATTTTTCATATTTTGTGCAATCTACAGGCACTATCGTTTGCTGCTTTAAACGATAAACTTGTTGAGCTAAACGCTGCTCTAATTGCCAATAGCGATATAAATACAAATAGTTCTGATCATAAACAAAAGGCGCGACCTGTTGTTCTGCAAGCTCTGCGCTCACGAGCAACTTACTCAGATCTTGGATAACCTCCCCTTTCAAATCAATACAACTATCGCCGACAGTAGATGCCATCAGAACTTGTTCAATGGTGTTAATGGATTGTTCATTTAAATCATCTGATGAAAGATACTGATTTAGGATATATTCAGCCCAAGTTGTTACCCATTGAGGAACATCAACTTTTTCATTCTGGTTAATTTCCACACAGTTATCCTCATAGTTATCTACACATTTATCATCAATATTATCCACAAGATAAATTAATGATTAATAATAAATTCATTTAAATATTCATGCTATTTTGCTGTTTTTATCCTCAGCAAAATAGCCCAATATTGCATCTAATCTTAGAATAAATTCTGAACTAGGACGCCAATAATTAAATCCATATTGGTCAGTGCCATTCATCCCACGTAAATATAAATAACTGGCACCACCAAGATCTCGATCGATGTTGTAGTCATCAATATGAATACTTAAATAGCGATGTAATGCCACCAAATATAGGGCTGCTTGTAGCCAATAACTTGCATGCGTCATGCTCAGCTGAATAGCTTGAGCTGAATAGTCTTCCACATGATTTCCGAGATAATTACTCTTATAGTCGGCAATGTGATAGCGCTTCCCATCATAATAAACCAAGTCAATTGAACCATTGAGGTAACGTGCTGAATTTGCAGCATTGAATTCGGGCATATTAAGCCCAAACTCTAAAAATAATTGCTGAATACGCTGAATACCAAATATTCGGTCTGCTAAAGCCAAATAGAATGGAAATTCAGCCAAATGTGCTTCAGGTACTAATTGTTTGAGTCGAAATTCAGGTTGAATAGGTGTCTCTAAAACCTCTGCTAACCATTCAGCCATCATTTCTAACAGATGTTGCTCGGCATCATGATGTTGAGGAAAATCTGATTGAAATTTAGCGAATAATTGCTCCCATAAACTCGAATAGGCATTTTTAAAACGGCGGCGAATTTCTAATGTCCAATCTCGGCGATCTTGAAAATCGATATGTTCAAAAATTTCATGTAGGAAATTTCCAGCTAATGTTCCCATCGGAAAATGAGCACGAATCCAACTCAAAGGTTGTTGATGATCCAAATCCTCAAATTGATATGGAGTCACGAGCGTCACAGCATTGACCTCATCACTCGCATGATGTTCAATCATATCTTGAGCCGCCATACGATCTTTAATTTGTTGATGACTCAAATGTTGTGCGAGATAACTAAAACTGGTTTTGGCTCTAGGATAAAAATGAACTTGAGGATATTTCTGCGCAATCATTTGAACAGTATGATGTTCTTTTTTTGCGATTACTTTCTCAGGGCATTGCTCTAAACATGGCTCATCTAAACTGAAAGCATGCTGAAATTGGTTCGCACCATGACCACGCCAAAACGCCAAACCATAAATAGATTGCCCTTTTTGATCACTCATCATTGAATAAACGCGGTGTTGTGCTCGAGTTAAGGCTACATACCATAATCGTCGATGCTCTGCCAAAGCACGTTGGTCATGTTGCTCAACCTCTAATGGTTCCAATAATTCTTCACGCTTTAACGCCACGACACGTTGTGCGACGGACTTTCCAGTTCCATGATCCTGCACTTCACGAATTGAAAAGTTAAGTTCGCTTCGATCTGACAGTTTACGATCTGCGCCAAGCAAGAATACAATCTTAAACTCCAATCCTTTAGATTGGTGAATAGTTAAAAGGTGAACGCCCGCTTGATTACTCAACTGTCTTTCAATTTCCCACTCTCTTTCCATCGGATTTGAAAGCTGCCGCATATACCAATGATAAAGGGTATGCATACCTCTTAACTCATCACTGTTTTGGCTCAACAACTCTGAAATGTGTCGTAGATTGACCACTTCGCGTTCATTGTCATAGCTGAATTGCTCAACCAAGTTTGTCCAAACTTTGAATTCTGTGAGGAAACTTTGCCATGCTGTTAAAAAGCCTTGGCCCATCCACATTTCACGAATTTCTTCAAATTTCGTGATAAATAAACTTAAGCCATCTGCTTGAATTTGAAGTTGCAAAAAACGATGTAAATTAAAACCCATCAATCGTGTAAGTAAAGCTCTCTTTAATTTAGCTTCATCAAATGGATTCATGATGGCTGTCAAAATTGCACCAACATCTCGAGCAATTCCACTTTTGAAGACACTTTTTCGTGAAGGTCGATTTACAGGAATGCCTAACATCAATAAGTGATGATGAACTTTATCTAAATCAGGATTGTTACGAGACAAAACAGCGATATCATCTGCCTGAAGCTCAATACGTTGCCCCTGCTTTTCGAAATATAGCTGACTTTGGGCAGCCTGATTGAGCAGATCCAGTATCTTCCAAGCAACCTGCTCTAACTCGTGTTCCTTATCATTTACTTGAACCCAACGAAGCGGAGCATAATTTTCTAAACCGGATTGGATCAATAATGGATGCGATCGAGTACCTGCTGTAACAGGCGTATATACAACTTGTTCACCAAAATCCATTTGTTGTTGAAACAATGCATCGACGACTTCGACCAATGGTTTCACTGAGCGATGATTATGCACAAGTTGGTAAAAACGCCCTGCTTTAGTTTCAACATCTTGATATGCTTTTAGGAACGTGAGCATGTCTCCACCGCGGAAACCGTAGATCGCTTGCTTACGGTCTCCCACCATAATCATACAACCCTGCTTCACACGACTTGGATGTCTCCAAATCTGCGCCAACATATCATCTTGATCTTGGTTGGTATCCTGAAACTCATCCACTAAAATAAGTGGGTAACGCGCGTGAACGTACTTTGCAAACTCCTGACCTTGCGCTCCCTGCAGTGCTTCGGCCAAAGTTCGAATTTGCTGTGAAAATGTGGTTTCTGATTTTTGCTGTAACAACTCTGGCAAACGTTGTTTTACTTGTTGTGCTAAATAATATTGTAAATAACTCTCCAAATGCTCGAGTTGTTGGTTGAGCTTGTCAAACTGTTTAAAAAACTCAGCAAGTTCAACAATAATAGGATGTTGCTCAAATGCCGCCAAAACATCGACGGGACATTTGTTGAGAACTTTTTTTCTTAATTCATTCAACTGACTAAGATGAGTGCTGAGATGCGACGCAAAAATGACTTCAATGCCTTGGGATTTAACTTGATCAAGGAATTCAGGCAACAACTGCGTGAGTGTCATTTTTAATTTATCTTGATCGCGCCACTTCTTTGCGACTACAGCATAATACTGCCCTTCAGGATCATAAAAGTCTGTTAATGAATCTAGCGTTTCAAGCTCGATCTGTATGAAGCGCTCTGCATGAGTTCTGAAAGCGTCTACATCTATGGTCGGCGCTGGCACTGCTTTGAAATAAGCAGAGGAAAAATTCAAACTCGTTTCAATTAAATCGATATAAGCATCTTGTGACTTAATTTTTTTCTTAAGCAGCAAATAATCTACAGTTGATTGAGGCTGCTGTTGAATCCATGCCCGTAATTCATCATGAATTAACTGAACCGTATATTGTTTTGCATCATTGGTGATTTGCATTCGTTCAATTTTACCGCTCTCAAATGCAAATTCACGAAGAAGCTTTTGGCTAAAGCTATCCAAGGTCCCAACAAAGAGTTCTTCAAGCTGATCTATCACCAATTTTAAACGTGCACATGCATGTGCAATCAAGCCAGAAAATTGATTTAAAATCACTTGATATAAAATATCTGATTCTAATTTTGCACGCGCCTGAACTTGATCTTGAGTTAGCTCACGACATGACTCTAAAAGTCCAAGTACCTCGATTAAACGTGCACGAATTCGACTTTTCAATTCAGCCGCTGCTTTGCGTGTAAATGTCGTCGCAATAATCTGCTTTGGTAAATATTCTTCTAATAAAATTCTGACCATGAGGCTGGAGAGCGTATACGTTTTTCCAGTCCCTGCAGAAGCCTCAATCCAATGCAATCCAGTGAAATGCATATCCACAATTGGCTGATATGAGACTATAGGCTTTTGACTCATATTTCAGCCTCCGATTGATACATATATATCGGCTGATATAAAACATAAGCAAACTGATCACACGCTTGTTTTAATAAGTGCTCAGCATCTAAATCCTGTAAAATATACTGCCAATCTCGGTGCAAATGACTTTCTTCACTGTCATTTAAACTATAACTCAGAAAGGCATCGCTTTTATTCCACTCATTTAATAGCTTATCGAAGTTATTTAACTGCTGATGACCCTCTTCATCAGTGACCCATTCTAATGCTTTTCCATCTACCGCAAGTTTCATCAGCAATGCTGCAGGTAAAACGAGAGGCTCTATTTGGGCTTGTTTATATGCCTGAATCCATTGAGAAAGCATATCCTGAGCTTGTTTCGTCGTCAGGCCAGTACACATGATGGTTTTATCGCTAAAGATTTGGATGCGCTGCATTTCAGTTGCAAGGTGATCTGGTAAGTCTCGATAACTTAACCAAAGTAAGTATTCTAACCACACATGTGCTCGTCGTTGTGCTCGTGCACTGGATGTTGAAACACCCACCCAACTCGTCTCATCCCCTTGAGGAACGGTCACTTGAAGATGTATATCATCTATTGCTATGACGCGCTGAGTGATTTTGGTCGGCTCATCAATATAGTACTTTTGTCTTTTTAATAACTGCTGATGTTCTAACAGACTCATTTTCAAACTGACTTCTTGTAATTTACCGACAGGAAGCTGGTCACTGAGTAATTCAGTCTGAAGCTTCGAAACATTAGGCTGCTGTTGTAAAAAGTCACGAATAGAGTATCGTGCTAATCCATCTAATAACAGCGGCTCATTCACCTCAGGTAAATCCTGATCCTTTAAATTAGATACGCCTACGGTTTTTAAATAAAGGCGCGCAGGAAAACAAATATCTTTGATCCATTGTTCAGCGTCCAAGACCATGATGTCCTGATTCAATTCAAGCGAGGTATTAATCCAGGCCGCTCTATGACCACGTTGATCCTGACGATTGAGGTTAGAAGCCACGGCATACCATTCATCGTCATAGCGCTGATGCTGTTGCTGAAAACCATCAGGATCAAAGGGTTGCAAAGGATGCACCGTATAGAGTGTGCTCAAATTTTGATGAACTTGAATGCCATCTATATCAATGAGAGGATTCGAGGAAGATTGATCTGATGTTTTTATGATCCACGCGAGATGTTGGAGCAATTCCTGAACACTACTTGATGGATCTCGCACTTCACCATCGGCTACATCAAAACCATTATAGAATAGCCAGAGATTATCTTTGGCCAATAACAAAGCGTCTAAAAAAGCACCTTGATCATCATCTAAACGTGATCGATCACCAATCATTGGCTTGAGTAAATCCATTAAATCAAAAGGTAAATGGCTCTCCCGATTTGGAAACTTCCCGCCATCTAAATTCATCATGACAATTAACTTATACGGTATTGGCCGAATCAAACCAATTTGACTAAATGTAATTTGTCCAGTTGGCAATGCATAATCAAGTTGCGATTCAAGGGTGCTTTGGATTTCAGTCAGAATATAGCTCAAAGGCAACCGTATGTTTTTAAGAATGGCTTGATCATGTTCTTCATAGAAATTTGCCAGCGTTAGCATTCTTATTTGCTTTTGAATAATCTCTTTAATCATCTCTAACGAGCTTACACCAGCGCTTTCAAACTCATTAACTTCTAAAATTAAACGATTGAGCCAAAATTCAACATGCTCTGACGTCTCTTGATCATTTTCGATTTCAATCGTCGTGAGCCAATCTCGACGCTCTACAAAGTGCTTATATATTTCAATGAGCGTGGCAATTAAGTGAAAATCACCCGAGTCCACTACATGAGAACTTAAGGTCTCCTGAAACATCGCATGAACTGGAACAGCCACACCCAGCGCCAAACGATCTAAGGCATACTTAAAACTGAACCGATAGTCTTGATCATACTCCGCCAATGTTTTTTGCAAATGTTGCTCATCCAAACCTCGTCGAAATCCCGCTTGTCTCAACAACGATAAGATGCGCTCAGCCCCGTTAATGTCTAAGCAATATCTCACCTGGGTCGCTGCTAAGTTCAACCAATCAGCAAAATCATCAATGGTAAATCGACTTTGTATCAGTTCAATTCGCCCTAACACTGAACGCCATGCCAATACTGTATCTAACTGCGTGATACCAGCTAGCTTTACTGGCAGATAAACACCTGTTGCAGTATTTTTTTGCGGAAACACACTCCGTATCAAAGGCTCAATTTGTTTCAGATCAGGCGCAAGAACTAAAATATCACTCGGACGGCGTGGTGCTTCTGCTGTTGACTGAGCAAGCCATCGGGTCAATTGATCTTTTAAGACTTCAAGCTGTCGTACAGCGGAATGACAAACATGAATGTGGATTGAATCGTCTGCTGGATCTAATACATAACTTTGAGCTTGAGGTTCAACCAAATGTAAAATATCTGATTGCAATTGGCTCAGTAAATGCTGCGGTGCTGCATCCACAAAAGCATCTATCCATTGCCCCTCATCACCAGAGGAAAGGTTAGACAACAGAGAAAAGTGATCACGTGCCTGCTTGCCCATTCGTGTTAATAAGGGATGTCTGGACTCACGTGCCAGCCCATTAAAGCTCAGACTAAAATTCTCAAAAAACTGCTCAATTTCATTATCAGCTGGTTTTCTTTGATGCTTTTGCTGAAACTTTTCGATATATCGCTCTTTAAGCTTTAAGTCATATTGTTTTTTCCAATTCGGATCGACACTATCCGCCCAATATTCTTGTGAGGGATTGTAATGCAAAATCAACACATCAATGTACTGACCCAAACGGCGCAAAAACTGTAATTGACTTGGTGGTAAATCCAAGAGTGTAAAAACGATCAGTTGCTGTGGTAGTTTTTTGAGGGCTATTTTCTGTTGCTGTTCATCACGAAGTACAGCCCAAAAATCATGATCAATACTTTGCATTTCAACAAAGTCTTCATGAAAAATATTGAGCCATAACCAACGTTGCCAAGCCTCTAATTGTTGTGCCTGCGAAAATTTAAAACTGGAATCTTGATCATTTAAATATTGTAATTGTTGTTCAATATTGAGTGCTTCATTACGCCCCCATACCTGAATCCAATTTTCAGGACAACGACAATCATATTCACATGCTCGGCGACACTCTGCTCGATAAATCATGTAATTGCTGAACAATTTTGACACTTGATCAGATACCCAATACAACATGCTCATTTTTTTTCGATATTGTTCATTTGACTGTTCAATACGTGCTGCGCTGTCATAGATACGTGTGATTAATGGGAATAAAGGATGTTCAACCTCAAGCTGATTATGCGCACGCTGTATAAAAGGTTTGAGTGCTTGGAAAATACGCCACTTCATAATCAGACGTGGAATATTCGCTTTACGTACTTTATCTTTGTCACTCAAAATTTGCTGGTAGGCATACCATTGAAAGCCACGAATACGTTGATGGAAAAATGTATTTGCACTGATGCCTTGGTGCTCAGATAACCGTTGGGTTAACCACTCTTGCATTGCCGCAGAAGGCACCACGAAATGTTGTTGCTGTAGAACTGCAAATGGGTTGTTCGTGGGACGCTTTTGAGTCGTGATGATGCCTTGTACCAGAACTTCAATGCGCTGACTTTGAATTACATGAATTCCCATAAGGTCCCTTTCACCATACAACGAACACGTTATGAAGTTGTGTGAACAAAATCATAAACATAAATTACTATACATCTTAATCTGACTATGTCACTTTTACTTTATGACTTTAATAAAACTTTCATCTCGCGCTATGTTCATCATGTGATGGATCGAGAACCATAGACTTTGATTAGGTGATAAATAAATGAAAATTGATAAAATTCCAGAAACAATCGACCCAAATTTAAATTTAGAACAAATTCGAGATGAATGTCTTGATCTCGTCAAAAAACGCTCTTATGTTTCAGCAGGTGTTGCTGTCATTCCAGTGCCCTTTTTAGATGTTGTGATTGACGTAGGTATGTTGTCAATTTTAATTCCAGAAATTAATGCTCGCTTTGGCTTAGCTCCTGAACAAATCAGCGTCTTTGATCCTCAAACCAAAAAAATCCATTGGAACGAACTACGCAAACGCGGTTTCGAGTTTTCTGGTCTAGTCGTGGCTCGTACTGCCGCTAAAGCTTCGCTGAACAATATGGCAGCCAAAGTGTTGACCAAGCAAGTGACTAAGTTTATTCCATTGGGCGGTTCAATTATTGCAGCTAGCTTGGGTTATATTGTCATGAAAAAAGTGGCTGAGGCTCATGTTGAAGAAAGCTATAAACTTGCCAAAAGCATTCAACAAAAACAACAAGCAAATGTTGTGAAATACGCTTAACACATAAAACCTTAGACGTATAAATAAAGTCCTGTAAGGGCTTTATTTATATCTCTCATCAGTTCTAAACATCTACTTTTAATTGTTTCAAAATTGCCTTCAAAATTTCAAGGCGTGCAGTATATTTATCATTGGTAGCAATGATATACCACGGCGCATCTTCGGTATTTGTTCGGTGGAGCATGTCTGCTGCAGCCAATAAATAATCATCCCAACGTTTGCGATTACGCCAATCTTCAGCCGTAATTTTAAAACGCTTATGCGGTGTTTCCTCTCGTGCTTTGAAACGATTGGCTTGCTCTTCTTGACTGATGGCCAACCAAAACTTAATAACGACTGTTTGCGTATCTACTAGATCTTTTTCAAAGCGATTAATCTCATCATATGCACGTTTCCACTCCACATCCGTTGCAAAACCTTCAACTCTTTCCACCAATACACGACCATACCAAGAGCGATCGAAAATCGAGATTTTTTCATCTTCAAGCAGTTTATTCCAAAAACGCCAGAGATAAGGCCGCGCCAATTCATACTTTTCGGGCGCAGAAATGTTATAAATGCCATATTCTCTTGGATCGAGCTTTTTCACAATACGCTTGATCGTACCACCTTTACCTGCGGCATCCATCCCCTCAAAAACGATCACCGTTTTTTGTCCTTCTGCGCGTAATGCTTCAGCGACCTTCTTGGTCAGTTTCTTGAGTTCAGCCTTATACTGATCTTTTTCAAGTACTGCTTCATTGGGGGACGTTAAAATTTCTGGGATATCCGCTTGATGCCATTTTTGGCGCATTTTTTGAGGATGATTTGGCAAATCTTTCAGTCGCGCTAATACAACTTCTGCGAATTTCTGATCACGACATACTTCATCTTCACAATCGATAATGACCCAGTCTTGGGTAAATTTTTGACGTAATCGTTGTACATTTTCATATTGTTTTTTATTGCGCCAATCCAGCCCATGCAATTTATGCCAACGCTGCTCCGAAGGTTCAATTTTATCTAAACGCTTCTGTAATGATTTCCACGATAAATCAAACCAAACTTTCACGACATCAACATGATTATTTTTTAAATCCTGCTCAAAGCTTTGCATTTGCTGCAAATAATTTTCGAACATGGTTTCATCAAATGGTTTTGAAACATGTAAGGATGTGGCTAAAAGATTACTATACCAATTTCCAAACATGACGATCATTTGTCCTTCAGCAGGAATATAACGTGCATAAGGTTGCCAATATGGGATATTCGGCTGAATAAGGTGAGGAGGGTCAGCTTTGACTTTCAAATATCGTGGATCAACCCATTCTCTTAATTGCTTAACCGATTCTCCTTTACCTGCTAACTCAATGCCACTTACCAACACCACCAAGCTTTTGGCATTTTTCTTACCACGTGTATCTTTGAGAGCATATTGCGCTTCAATTAAGTCTAAATTGATCTGATCTGCATCAAATATTTTGTTCTTATCTTCGGGTTGATCAGTATTTTTATCAAATTGTTGTTTTAGTTCAGACATAGCCCACTCAAAATTATTGTATTTTCGACAGTATACGCAAGGAACAGTATCAACTTAAATCTTCAGGTACAATTTATTGCAATTGTCTTTTCATCCATGACTGACCTGAAAGGTTTTATTTTAGATTTCAACAGTCATAGTCGAGCGCAATCTAACCTATTATGCTTTTTTCAGTCCTTTTAATTGAGCTAGAACATGTCCAAACTTGCTGCATTAGATCAACTTTTAGAACAATACAAACAACTCAATTATCATCAGGATCCGGCACTCAAACAAAGGTTAAATGATGCTCAAAATTGGCTAAAACAGCGCATACTTCAAACACATGCTGAGTTATTCGCTGAAGACAAAAATAAGTTGATGGCTCAATATTTTATTAACCGTCTTTATGGTGGCCCAGAATTTGATGACCTAGCATTGCAAATCGAACGTTTACTAAAATACGCACACAAAGCTGAAAAAATCATTCCAGAAAATGCTATTAAAACCGGATTAAAGTCTGTAGGACTAGCGGTCTTGGCAATGCAATTGGATGAACAAGTTGCACAGTATTTACTCCAACATTATCCAAAAGACCAACCAATTACTGATGAAATGATGCGTGAAACTCTAGTGGCTTTAGATCAAGAGCAAGCGCGCCATGAACAACTCAATCTGTTGGATGAGCTCGGTCTGAGTCTGGACAAATACATGCGTTCATTCATCATGCACACAGCGTTTAAAATGTGTAAAGGTGCAGCAAGCAAATATAATTTTGAACTGATGTATGACTTTATTGGTGAAGGCTTTGTCGCTATGAAACCAATGAAATCGGCTGCCACCTTCATTCGGAGTTTTACTGAAAAAGAGCGAATCATTGTAAATAATGTACACTCAGGGAAAGAAAATCCCTTCCAAATCGCTTAATTAAAATTCATCAGCCAAGATTCTGATCAGCCAAAAAAGCGTAAAAGCGTCTGGTCAGAATATCGAAAATAAAAGAACATCTTCTCATTTCATGGATGAAACTTCGCTTTAATTCTGTATATTATTCATATCAATTGCATAATCTAGACTGAAAAAAACTGAAGAATCTGTCATTATGCAGTTTAATTCAGATTTAATATTATTTGTGTTCAGGAGTGACTCGAATGTCTAATGAAAATCAACAGCCTCATGCTCAGGTTGAGCCGGCAAATAATAAAGACAACGTGAGTCCTTTTTTAACAGATCCATTACCAACTGGCGCACCTCAAGGTCAGCAACAATCGCTACAAGAGCAACTGACAGATACGCCAGTACATTCTTCAGTGCCGAAATATAATTTGCCACGTGGTGCGAATACTGGAAACGTTGGACCAACGACACACTTCGGTTATAAAACCGTAAATTCTGAAGAGAAAGCGCAAAAAGTCGCTGAAGTTTTCCATTCAGTTGCCGCGAAATACGACATTATGAATGACTTAATGTCATTTGGTATTCATCGTTTGTGGAAACGTTTTGCCATTAATATGTCTGGCGTTCGCCGTGGGCAACGCGTTTTAGATATCGCTGGTGGTACTGGTGATTTAGCGAAAGTATTTAGCCGTGAAGTTGGTCCTACTGGGCATGTTGTATTATCTGATATTAATGAATCCATGCTGAATGTAGGTCGCGACCGTCTGATCGACGCGGGTTGTACCAACGTTGATTTTGTACTGGCGAATGCTGAAACCCTTGAACCTTTCGAAGATAACAGTTTTGATTTACTCACCATCAGTTTTGGTCTGCGCAATGTAACAGACAAAGATGCAGCGCTTGCAGCAATGTATCGTGTACTTAAACCAGGTGGTCGCTTACTTGTATTAGAGTTTTCAAAACCAGTCTTTGAGCCTTTCTCAAAACTCTATGATTTGTACTCATTCACTGCTTTACCAATCATGGGTAAAATTGTGGCAAATGATGCTGAAAGCTATAAATATCTTGCTGAATCAATTCGTATGCACCCAGATCAACGCACATTGAAAAGCATGATGGAAAATGCGGGCTTCCAAAACTGCGATTATCACAATTTGACAGGTGGTATTGTTGCAGTTCACCGTGGTTTTAAACTCTAACCGCAGGTAGCACTTCGTCATGTGGTCAATCTTAGCACTGGGTGCAGTTGAAAAAACCATACATCATTGGATTAATTTGGATGCGATTACTCGTATCCAATTTAACCAATTACAAGGGAAAATGCTTCGTGTTGTGATTGATACACCACAGCTTTCCGTTGATGTGTTTTTTGATGAAAATAAAGTTCGTTTAGAACCAACAGTAACAGGTCATAGCACTCAACCCTCTATTTTCGAACAGCGACCTTGGGAGCAAGCTCAAACGATTACTGAAGCAGATTCCACATTGCATGTTAATAATGTGGTCGAATTGTGCAAATTATTTCTAGCAGATGACATTGGCAATATCCCTGTTCAAGGTGACTATCGCCTTCTGCAAGACATTCAAAAAATTATACAAAATGCTGAGCCAGACCTCGCTTCGCAATTGAGTGATTGGATCGGACCTAATCTTGCAAGTCAAATCGGCAAGGTTCAATTAGCACCACAACATTTAATTAAGTCTCTTCAATCTCATCTTTTTTTTGCGGAAGACTTTTTAAAAGAAGATACTGGACTATTCGCACCACGTTGGCAAATGGACGATCTTCTCCATGGAACTCGCCAGCTTAATCAAGATATTGATCGACTAGAAGCAAAAATTCAGCTTTTAAAATCAAAATTTAACCCTTCGTAGATTTCAGGTAATTGCATATATGATTCCGCACATTAGACGTTTAATCGAACTTTGGCGTATAGCTGCGCACTATAGACTCGACACGTTGGTTCCTGCGGAAGATATTCCTGCAAAGGTTCGTCCCCTGCTGAATCTTATACGTTTGCATCCTGCTGCACTTTCTAGTCGAGAACGTAAAAATTCTTTAAAGCTTAAAGAAGCTTTAGAAGAAATGGGGCCACTCGCAATTAAATTAGGGCAGCTCCTCTCTACGCGTCGCGATCTAATTCCACCAGAAATATTACAACAATTGGTGTTATTACAAGATCGTGTTAAACCTTTCGATCTTGGAGTGGCTAAGCAAAGAATTCAAGATTCACTTAAAGCAGATGTTTCCACATTATTTGCGCGCTTCGATGATAAGCCACTAGCTGCTGCTTCAATTGCCCAAGTACATACCGCTGCTCTTCACGATGGTCGTGAAGTTGTCGTGAAAGTAACTCGCCCAAATATACGTGCTCAAATTATTCAAGATTTTGAAATTTTAGAATGGCTTGGTCACTATTTAGAAAAAAGGCTAGAAGCTGCCCGTGCTTTACATCTATCTGAAATTATTCAAGATTATCGTCAAATTATTTTAAATGAACTCGACTTGACTCTTGAAGCCGAAAATACACGACGTATGCGCCATTATTTTACTGGCTCAAGCATGATGTATGTGCCTGAAGTGTATATGGATAGTTCGGATGTAATGGTGGCAGAGCGTATCACTGGTGTGCCTATCTCAGATACTGCGACCTTTGATCGTTTAGGAATGAATCGTGCAGACTTAGCAGAAAAAGGCTTAACAATCTTTTTTACTCAAGTGTTTCGCGATAATTTTTTCCATGCAGATATGCATCCGGGTAATGTTTTCGTAGAAACGATTAATCCACAAAACCCAAGATTTATTGCGCTCGATTGCGCCATCATGGGCGAGCTTTCCAAGCATGATCAAATGACGATAGCACGTATGTTGCTGGCAGTCATGAACAGTGATTTCATGCAATTGATTCAGATTGTGCATCAAGCAGGTTGGATTCCACCAGGCACGGATCAAGATGCTTTAGCACGTGAAATGCGTCGTACAGTGGGACCTATGGTTTCAAAACCGATGCATGAGTTAGATTTCGCAGGCATATTGATCCAAGTGATGGACATCGCTCGACGTTTTCATTTAGAAATCCCACCGCAACTGATGTTATTGCTTAAAACCTTAGTGCATGTTGAAGGCTTAGGTACAGACCTTTATCCTGAATTAGATATTTGGAAGTTAGCAAAGCCAATTCTAACGGATTGGGTTAAAGCCCAAATGAATCCTCAAAAAAATATTAAAGAATTGGGACAAAAAATCCCAGACTTGTTATTGGGCGCTCAGGATTTACCGACTTTACTGATTGACAGTCTTAACGGTTTAAAAAATCAGTCTGCATGGCATGCTAAACAATTGAATGAACTTCAAACGCTGCGCTTGCAAATGGAGCATCAGCAAAAGCGTAGTTGGATTTTCGGAAGTGTAATCGCAATTCTGCTCTCAATTGCTGTGATCGCACCATGGTTTATCTCCATGATTTTAATTGTATTGGCATCCTTTATTGCCATTTGGCGTATGGTGAAATAAGTTCACTATCTCATGTCAAAACTTACTACTTCAATAGGTTTTAGTCGCTGAATTGCTTATGACACATATCCTCAAGAACACTCAACCTTGCTTGAATATTCATGTAGGTTATAAAGCAAAAAAGATCATTCAAGAACAAGGTTTACAAGCCAGTGCGGTTGATTTTGTTCCTGGAGCAGCAGGTGGTCCCAAAGGTATTGGAATTCAAGGATTGGACCAAGCTGTTTTTGGTGAGTTCTTTGCTCAAGCACCCAAAAAACGGACTTTAATTGGCTCATCCATTGGGAGTTGGCGTTTTGCAAGTATTGCAGCGCATGGTGCACAAGCAGGCACATCCAAATTAGCAGAGTTATATACCCATCTTGAATTTCGACCTAAGATGAATATTATTGAAGTTGGAGACGTCTGTCGCGGCATGCTTAAAGCCCTCCTTCAAGGTAAAACCAATCAAATTATTGATCATCCCGACTACCATCTGGCTATTTTGGCAGTAAAGTCATCGAAAAATTTTCAAAGTGATCATCCTCTTATGCTTGCCCGTGCAGTCGCTGGCATTATCGGTCTCAATACTTTTTCGAGAGCTAAAATTGGACACTTCATGCAACGTACAATTGCTCAACCACACAACGCTTCACGACTTTCACTCATCAAAAATGAATTCGAACACCTTGATTATGCGTTGACTGAAAAAAATTTAGAAGATTGGTTAATGGCATCTGCATCCATTCCATTTGTGATGCCGGCGGTCAGAAATATCGATGGTGCAGATGTCGCTGCTTATCGTGATGGCGGGCTAATTGATTATCATATCGATCTACCTTTACCGAGTCATGGGATTGTCCTCTACCCTCATTTTACAGATCAAATAACACCAGGTTGGTTCGATAAGTTCCTCAAAAAACGTAGATCTAATGCTGAATATCAAGCACGAACCGTATTGATTTCACCCTCTGAGTCTTATTTAAGATCACTTCCTTTAGGACGTCTTCCTGATCGCAAAGATTTCACACTGAAAGGGCTTGATCAAAAAAAACGAATCGAGCTTTGGAAACAGTCTGTAGCTGAAAGTCAACGATTAGGGGATGCATTCCTAGAAATGATCCATAAGCAAAACTTTGAAGAATACATGCAAGATCTTAAATAAATTAATTTCTACTCTCCCCTACAAAGATTTATTCGCTTAAACTAATGACCTACAATTTTGTAGTGTCTCATTTAATTCTGGTGAAATCCTTATGAACAATACGCAATGGCTCGATGAAGTAAAATTTAACGAACAAGGTTTAATCCCTGCCATTGCTCAGCATCATCAAACAGGTCGAGTGTTGATGGTGGCTTGGATGAATCGTGAGTCTTTGGCACTTACAGCAGAAAAAAATCAAGCTGTTTACTACTCTCGTTCACGCAGCAAATTGTGGCATAAAGGCGAAGAATCAGGTCACTTCCAAACTGTGCATGAAATTCGTTTAGATTGTGATGCTGATGTGATCGTTCTTCAAATTGAGCAACATGGTGGCATTGCTTGCCATACGGGACGTGAATCATGTTTTTATCGCCGCTTAACATCAAACGGTTGGGAAATTGTAGACGCTCAATTGAAAGATCCGAACCAAATTTATGGCGAAAAGTCTGAGAATGCGCATAGTAAAGTGATGAATGCATCAACAGCTCAAGCTGAGCAAGTCGATGTATTACATTATCTTGGTCAAATGATGGCAGAACGTAAATCTGCAGATCCTGACTCTTCTTATGTGGCAAAGCTTTATCATAAGGGTCTTAATAAAATACTTGAAAAAATTGGTGAAGAAAGTTTTGAAACGGTAATAGCTGCTAAAGATTTCAAACAAGAAGCGACGCTGGATCACCAAAATGATTTAATTTATGAAGTTGCTGATGTTTGGTTCCATACCATAGTGATGCTGGGTTACTTCGATCTTGATATTCAACTCGTTTTAAATGAGCTTGCACGACGTCAGGGTCTGTCAGGACTTGTTGAAAAAGCAAATCGCACGCATTAATTTACTCTTTAAAGCCATGTTCAAACATGGCTTTTTTATTTAATTCGGCTTTTTAAGTCGCCGAAGACTCCCCATCCAAAAAGAAGAAGATTGAACTCTCCCCTTTGTAAATTCTTGCTATACTCACTGATCATTTTTAAAACCATTGAAGATTTATCAACCTGTGTCTGTCATTGTCAAACCTACCTTAGAACAAGAAATTGCGATTCAACAAGCGCAATCTGGTCAATCCTTCAAAGTGATTGCCTATGCAGGTACAGGTAAAACAACAACGCTTAAATTAGTCAGTGATGCGATGCAACAGCGTCGCGGTATGTATCTTGCCTTTAACAAAGCGATTGCCAGCGAGGCTCAACAAAAATTTCATCAGCGCGTGGATTGTCGTACATTCCACTCTTTAGCATTTCGAAGCGTTCCACGTGGAGTGACAGATAAACTTAGACTCCCACGCTTGAGCCCGAGCTTTATTGCCAAAGAATACCGTTTGCAACCCATCACATTACGCCGACTCATGGGGGGGCGTTACGAAAAATATGCGCTTATGCCTAGTCGTTTGGCGGGCTTAGTTGCTAATGCTGTTAGTTATTTCTGTTCAACAAGCTCGCAATATCCTGCACCCCGACATATTCAAGCACCAAGTTGGCTACATGCTGACGATATTGCGGTATTACAGCAACACCTCTATCCTGCAGTCGAACGTCGTTGGTTAGAATCAATCGACCCTAATCATCAGGCTGGCATTGGGCATGATATCTATCTCAAATTATGGGCTTTATCAGATCCTTTTATACCCGCAGACTATGTATTGTTTGATGAAGCACAGGATGCTGACCCACTCATGCTAGGGATTTTACTCAAGCAAAAAAGTACGCAAGTCATCTATGTCGGCGATGCACATCAACAAATTTATGCATGGCGTGGGGCAGTCAATGCAATGCAACAAATGCCTTTACCCGAATCGCGCCTAACCACTTCATTCCGTTTTGGTGATGATATCGCTGAAGTTGCTAATCACTTATTAGGCGCACTCAATGAGACTGTTCCGTTGATTGGCAACCCCGAACTCCAATCAAAAGTCGTCAACAAGCCTCATACCAAAATGCGAGATGCGATTTTATGCCGTACTAACGCACGCGCGATGGAACTTTTACTCTCAGGATTAGTTCAAGGGGACAAAGTGAGCCTGCAAGCCGATCATGCGAAATTAAATCGCTTTGTTGACGCTGCAAGCTTACTTAAACAAGGTAAAAGAGTAACGGACGTTCCAGAGTTAGCTTGGTTTAACTCTTGGCATGATGTGCATGAATATTGTGAAACAAATGATGGTAGCGACATCAAGCCTTTGGTTAAATTGGTTGATGAACATGGTACAGATCCACTCAAACGAGCTCTTGCCAAAATCACACCGATTGAACAAGCGGACTATGTAATCTCAACCGCTCATAAAGCCAAAGGTTTAGAGTGGAATCGTGTGCATTTAGAAGATGATTACCAATTTAAAATTAATGGACTAGAACATAAAATTAGCGATGAAGAATTACGTTTACTTTATGTTGCATGTACACGAGCAAAAAGCAGCTTAAATATTCATCATATTTATGATTTAATACAACAACTCAAACTTAAATCCACGATTAAAACGAAAGCAACAGCATAATCCCCTACGATAAGTTGCAGGCAAAATATGAAAGTTCAATCTATTCAGTTACGTCACTGTTATCATTTTTCAGATATAAAAATTAAATTTGATCCAACTCAACGACCAATATCTATTATTTTAGGTGATCAGGCCTCTGGTAAAACTGCGATTATTAAAAATATTTATCAAGCTTTAACGTGGTTTGCTGCACGTGCCAAAGATTTAAGAACCGCTGGTGTAGTCATGCTTGATTCTGATATTAAGCACAAACACATTCAAGCCAAAATAGATATTTGTGTTCAATATCCCACGGATATTGGATCTATTGAACAGGCTGCGACTGTGCAACACAATGAAGATGGTTTGTGCGAATGGCAACTCTATAAAACATTAACCAGTAAAGGTGTAGGTCATAGTAAAGCGCTAACGACTCAATTAGAATCACTCGTTCATCTTTATCAA
The DNA here is from genome assembly GCF_056779695.1 of Acinetobacter sp. 25-47-122. Classification (NCBI taxonomy): domain Bacteria; kingdom Pseudomonadati; phylum Pseudomonadota; class Gammaproteobacteria; order Moraxellales; family Moraxellaceae; genus Acinetobacter; species Acinetobacter sp. 25-47-122. Next base: position 128,169 of record NZ_JBWYIJ010000003.1, on the reverse strand, counting down.
CAAGCGATCAAACAAGATCCTGCTCAAGGCATGCCTATGGTGGCCTACTATCCTTCTGATCGCTTTATCAACGAAGTGAATTTGCTAAGCAAAAATAATCCTGCTGTATTACAAACACACGCAGCCTATGAACTTGCAGCACTCCCTTATACAACCTTTGCTCGGTTCTTCGAATGGTTTCGTGAAATTAGCGACATCGAAAATGCACGATTAGCACAAGTTTTTCAAAAAATTCAAACCAATCAAAAATTATCCTCTCATCATGACCAAGAGGATTTAGTTGCAAAATTATTGAATCTTGAAGCAGAGATGCAACTACCATCACTCAAAGCACTCAAGAAAGCCATCCAGACATTATTCCCATCGATCAGTGACATTTATATTGAATACACGCCCAAGATCCAATTGATGCTGGTACAAAATGGTCAAGAAATTCCTTTTTCGCAATTATCTAATTCGTATCGTCAATGGTTGTGTTTAGTAGGTGATATTGTCAGACGACTTTGTCTCCTGAATCCTCATAGTATTGACCCATGCCTTGATGGTGAAGGCATTCTATTAATTGACAATATTGATGCTCAAGTAGATGAAGATTTTGTGCAAAACGTACTCAGCCGTTTGCATGAAGCATTCCCACAAATTCAAATTATCGCATCTGCATGCTCTGAATTGATTTTAAACAATGAAGTAGATGTACAACATTTTAAGTTAGAAAATCGAAAAATTGTTGAAGTAGAACAAAACCAAATCAGGGAACAATATGATGAACTATTTGCTCAACTCATGGCTAATGATTTACAAGATGATCAAATCACTGAAGTGAGTCGATCTACTGATACGCTTGATGGCTTGCGTTTGTTTGAATACTTCAAAAATTTATCAGTGTCAGAAAAACAGCGCTTTATTGAGTATCTCCAAGCTGGAGATTTATCAAGTATTTCATCACCCTAATTGATTGGAATTAGATGAATTAATCGGGTATGACTCACTCAATTTAAACAGAAATTTAAGCTTTTTTTCGCTATAATTCTGAATTGTGTAGCTAAAAAGTTTGATGTAATTTTATACATGTAATAAAATCTACTCATTCATTTTTTAATCAAAAAATGTCTATTTCTTTGCATTAGCTTTCCAAGTTGCGCAACACAACTTGTTTTTGTTTTTTAAAATTCGTTCGGCTTTCAAAGTTTAAGTAGTTGGATGACTCTTTGCCATCCTCAAGCTTTTGAAAGATAAAACTCATCATAGGTTCCGGCCTACAACTCTATGGATACGAGTGTGCTACCGATTATTATATTGTTACCATTAATACTTGGCACTTTTCTTGTCCTCTGGCTGCAAAAAATCTCTCGCGGGGCGACAGCATTAGGGGCAATTGGAGTCAGCTTAACAAGTTTTATCTTGTTGCTGACTCAAGCCAAAGACGTCTTTCAAGGTCAAGTCATCTCTGAACATTGGTCATGGTTACCACAGTTTGGTATCGACTTAAGCTTTAGACTTGATGCATTAGGCTTGATCTTCTCCCTCCTTATTACAGGGATTGGGACGCTCATTTATATTTATGCTTATTATTATTTAAATCATAAAAACTCTCTAAGTAAGCTATATTTCTTACTGATGCTGTTCATGGCCGCCATGCTCGGCATTTCACTTTCTAATAATTTACTTATTCTTCTTGTCTTTTGGGAAATGACCAGTATTTCGTCATTTCTTTTAGTGGGTTATTGGAGTAACTACGAAGCAGCACAGCGTGGCTCAAGAATGGCCTTAACCATCACGGGTATGGGTGGTTTAGCCATGCTCGGTGGTTTTATTCTCTTAGGTCAAATCACTGGCACATATCAAATTGATCAAATCCTCAATATGACGGCGCAGATTCAATCGAGTCATTTATTTGTGCCAGCCTTGCTCCTTATTCTTTTAGGTGCATTCACCAAAAGTGCTCAATTCCCTTTCCATTTTTGGTTGCCAAATGCAATGGCTGCTCCAACACCCGTGTCAGCTTATTTGCATTCAGCGACAATGGTTAAAGCCGGGATTTTCTTACTGGCGCGCTTAATGCCGATCTTTGTTGGTTCTGCTTTGTATCATAACCTCGTCACATTCATTGGTTTATTTACCTTATGTATGGCCGCGTTCTTTGCCATTTTTAAGGAAGATCTGAAAGGTTTGCTTGCCTACTCCACCATTAGTCATTTAGGCTTGATCGTTTGCTTACTTGGGATTGGTTCACCACTCGCTGTGGCTGCAGCTATTTTTCATATCATTAACCATGCGACCTTTAAAGCAGCATTATTCATGATCGCTGGTATTATCGACCATGAAACAGGTACACGTGATTTACGAAAACTCAGTGGGGTATGGCAGTTACTTCCATTTACAGCGACTTTAACCATGATCACAGCAGCCTCAATGGCTGGTGTACCACTGACCAATGGATTCTTATCCAAAGAAATGTTCTTTACTGAACTATTAGCGAATCTCTCGGGTGGTGTAGGTATCTTCGCAGCAATTATTGCAACACTCGCAGGTCTGTTTGCTGTCGCGTATTCTGTTCGTTTAGTTCATGGCGTATTTTTTGATGGTGATTTAGGCAAAGCGATTCCAAATAAAGATGCGCATGAACCACCAATTGGTATGCGTGCACCTGCAATTTTATTAGCTACATTATGTATTGCAGTTGGTCTATTACCAGCGCTCTTAGTAGGCGATATCGTCAATGCTGGTGCACGAGCAAGCACCAACCTTCCAGCTTTTGAAGGCGTACATCTAGCAATCTGGCATGGCTTTAACGTGCCTTTATTGATGAGTGCGATTGCATTGATTGGCGGTATTATTTTTTATTTTAGTCTTGCGAAGAACAGTAGAATTCGTGACATTGACCTTGATCCAATACTTGGCAAACTTCAAGGTAAAGTCCTGTTTGATCTCTTTCTCAAACATTTGCTCTTAAATTCGCGAAAATTAAAAAGAGCAACAGAAACAGGTTCTCTACAAAACTATTTATTGTGGATATTAATTTTTGCTGTTGCTTTAGTCTCCATGCCTCTCATTGGTCAAGGTATTTATGCAGGTACACGCGAACTGACGCATGCACCATTGGTTGCAATCGTGCTTTGGTTATTACTGTTTTCAGCGTGCTGGATGATGCTTTGGTTTCACCATGAACGCATTAAAGCCGTTCTTATCAGTGGAGCAATCGGTCTTGTCGTAACGATGGTCTTTGTTACGATGTCAGCACCAGACCTGGCACTTACACAAATCACAGTCGATGTTGTCACAACTGTTTTACTTCTGATGAGTCTATCCCTCTTACCGCAACTCACACCTTATGAATCTTCACGCACTCGTCGTTGGAGAGATGCGGTGATTGCAATCATCGGAGGTCTAGGAATCGGGTGGATCACTTGGATGATTCTTACGCGTGATCACAATTCAATCTCATGGTTCTTTGTTCAACAATCTCTACCGCTCGGTGGTGGTTCAAATATTGTGAACGTGATTTTGGTCGATTTCCGTGGATTTGATACCTTTGGTGAAATCACAGTACTGGGTATTGCTGCGATTGGGACACTGTGTTTAATGGATGGAATGCGTGCTCATGGTACGACCATTACACAAGGCTTAACCTATCGCTTTAATCCTTCACCGTTGATGTTCCGAATGACCGCATCTTGGGTCCTTCCGATTGCCTTAGTCGTCAGCTTATATATTTTCTTACGCGGACATAATCTTCCAGGTGGTGGATTTATCGCAGGTCTTATTACATCCATGGCTCTTGTGATTCAGTACATTGCCCTAGGTCAAGATCATACTGAAAAACTCTTACGAGCAAAGTCTGGTCGTCTTTACGAAATTTGGATTGGTACTGGCTTAACCGTTGCTGGTTTGACTGGTGTCGCTGCGTGGTTCTGGGGTCGACCATTCCTGACCAGCGCTCATATTTATGTAGAGCCGATCATTCTCGGAAAAATGCATTTGCCATCTGCTGCAGCATTTGATGTTGGTGTCTATGTCACAGTCGTTGGTGCAACAATGCTCATGATTTCCGTTTTAGGCGACTCACGCAACTCAAGCATCACCGGCCCTGTACCGAAGGAGTAAAGAATGATTAGTTTAGAATTTTTACTCGCCTCCGCTATTGGATTATTGGTTGCCACTGGTATTTATCTGATTTTGCGTGCCCGTACTTTCCCTGTGGTACTAGGCTTGGCCATGATTGGCTATGCAGTGAATATGTTTTTATTCGCTATGGGGAGAATCCACCTCAATGCACCTGCTATTTTAACCAATGCCACACAGGTTACAGATCCATTACCTCAAGCATTAGTTTTGACCGCAATTGTAATTGGTTTTGCAACCACTGCTTTTATCGTTCAACTGGCGCTAAGAAGTCGTTATGAATCTGGTACTGATCACGTCGACTCAAAAGAAGAGATTATTAATACAGACCCACGCGAGGATGAGCCTTAATGATGAATTTTTATGATTTATGGCTCACCCACTCGCCAATTTTAAGTATTTTAATTCCGACATTTACTGCATTTATTTTAGTGCTATTGGGTAATCCAGGTTCAGGATCTTTAGCGCATGACTGGCGTCAACCTTGGCGTCGTGGAATCAGTTTAACATCGGTTTTTCTTGGTTTAGCGACTGCAATCATTTACTTAATTCAGGCGAACTCTGGTCAGATCTATGTGTATAGTTTAAGCGAGTGGTCAGCTCCTTTTGGCATTGTACTTGTACTAGATCGTTTGGCAGCCTTTATGCTCGTGCTCACCTATGCTCTTGCGACACCAATTATTTGGTTTGCAAGTAAAGAATGGGATGAACGTGGACGCTATTTCCATGCAATGAGCCATTTTTTACTCATGGGATTATGTGGTGCATTTCTAACAGGCGACTTATTTAACTTGTTTGTTTTCTTTGAAGTGCTGTTGATGGCTTCATATGTATTGCTTCTACATGGTCAAGGCAAAGCACGTTTCCAACTTGGTATTCACTATGTAACGATCAACCTATTAGCGTCTGCATTCTTTTTGATTGGCTTAGGGATGATTTATGGTAATACTGGTAGCCTGAATATGGCTGATGTGGGTCGAATTGTACGTACACTTGAAGGTGATCAGTACAATATGGCAGTTGCAGGCGGATTAATGCTGTTTGTAGTCTTTGGTATCAAGGCTGCAATCCTCCCTGTCGGACTATGGCTACCTAAAACTTATGCCGTCGCCACGACCCCTGTAGCCGCATTATTCACCATCATGACCAAAGTGGGTATCTATGCAATTTTACGTGTGAATGGAACCGTATTCACCGATGAGCTTTCGCGAGAAATTCTCAGCACTTGGCTGCTTCCAATTGGTTTAATTACGACTATTTATGGTGTAATTGGTGCGATTGGTGCAGAGCGAATGCGTCGTTTTGTTGGTTTCATGATCCTATCGTCTATAGGAACGATTGCAATCGCCCTTTCTCTGATGACTGCAGATGCTTGGGCTGCAGCGCTATATTACCTCGTGCATAGTACGATTATTGCCGCTGCATTCTACTTGCTATGCGGTTGGATTACTTCGCAGCGTGGTGCATTCAAAGATCATCTAAAAATCGCACCAATCATGAAACAGCAGACGCTAGTTTCGATTTGCTTCTTCATTATTGCACTCATGATGGCAGGGCTTCCACCCTTCAGTGGATTCTTTGGAAAAGTATTTATCCTTCAAGCGGCCTCTGTATCTAGCTATCAATTGCTCATTATTATTGTCATTCTGATTGTGAGCTTGCTTAGTATCATAGCTTTCACTCGTTTAGGATTCGTTATTTTATGGCGTTCAACTGTACCAGAAAATGACCCTAATCAAGAGTCTTATCATGAATATCAAAAGTTACCAAGCAAGGCACCTCCACGTAATGACACCACAATTTTTGTCTTTATTATAAGTTTAATCGCTTATGTGATATTTGCTCATCCAGTCACACAGTATATTCAACAAACTGCAAATCAGTTAAATGATTCAGAACAATATATTACTGCTGTTTTAAAAATGGATGAACGTGGTGAAGTAATTAGTGTACAACCATTTGATCCCAATTATCTTCCAGAAACAAAATACGGCGGAGAGTTTGCAGACCCAAATGCACATTATATTCCACATGTTATAAGTGAAAAATCACTTGAGGGCGAACACATCTCAGAGTTCAAGCGCCGTCAAATCAAAGAACAAGAATTGAACCAGCGACAACCTGAAGAAGCCCAATCTAAGCTTCAACCGATGGAGCAGTAAATGATACAAAAGAGCTCTCTATTTGATCGAGTTTTCCCGCATCCTTTTGTTTCTGTGATTGTGGGAATAAGTTGGCTAATGCTGGCACAAAGCGCTCAGTTTTTTGATATTTTAGTTGCCATTGTGATTGGTTTAGTCATCCCAAAATTGGTACAACCTTTTATCGTTCGCACACCCAATATTCATTGGGATTTAGCGTGCAAATTAATTTTGGTCGTACTTTGGGACATTATCATCAGTAATATCCGTGTCGCTAAGCAAGTGCTTGGACCAACTGACCGTCTTCATCCCAAGTGGTATCGTGTTCCATTAGATACTGATCATGATCAGGTCAACAGCTTATTGGCAATGATCATTACGACTACACCTGGCACAGTCAGTGCTGGAATCGACCAAGAACGCGGTGACATTTTGGTCCATTCAATTAACTCAGATGATCCCGAAGCTGATATTTTGGAAATCAAACAACGCTATGAAGCACCACTTATGGCGATTTTCCATGTGAAACAAGGAGATTCAGCATGACGATCTTACTTTATGCATTGGGAATTAGTTTGATTGGAATTACGATTTCAATGCTGCTCTGCTTAATGCGTTTAGTCATTGGTCCTTCTATGGTAGATCGACTACTCGCACTAGATACTTTATTTCTGAATGCAACCTGCTTGGTCGTGGTACTTGGAATTTTTTGGGCAAGTACTTCATTGTTCGAAGGTGCATTGTTGGTGGCAATGCTTGGATTCGTATCCACAGCAGCATTGGCTCGTTATTTTACGACAGGCCATGTGGTGGACTAGGAGAACAATATGAATACTCAGCTCATCATGGAAATCTTAGTTTCCTTCTTCCTGATCAATGGTGCCTTTTTTACACTTGTAGGTGGAATTGGAATGGTGAAATTGCCTGACCTATTCATGCGTCTGCATGCCCCTACAAAGTCGAGCACACTAGGCTTAGGTAGTTTTTTAATAGCAGCTATGATTTATTCAGCTTTTCATAGTCGCTTTGGGTTTGCTGAACTACTGATTACATTACTTGCCTTTATTACGGCGCCTGTATCGGCAAATTTAATTGCACAAGCTGCATTACATTTACGTTTACGCTCTACATCAGGCGATGTCCCCGAAGCACTAGACCGCCCTCTCCCTTGGCAGCGCCAAAGAAGAATGCGTCAGTTTAATCAAGACTCATCTAAGTAATAAAAAAACCTAGCTTTCGCTAGGTTTTTTTGTTAGCTATATAGTACAGGTTGGGGATGCTCTTGGAAGCCTTCCACTTGATATTCTTCAGCTAATTTTGCCTTCCAATGATTCACGATATCCGTATAGTCAATTTCAGAAGGATGAAAATCTTCTTTGTAATATGATAAATATTCTGGAATTAGCTCGATCATCATTTTAGAAATCAGGTAAATACCATATAAGTTTCCACTGACCTTCGGTAAGCTTTTTCGACGATCTTGCCAAAATAATCGAGTCGCTGAATAAAATGTAAGACTTGCGAAACCTGTGGTTACGCTACGCATAATATTGCGGCGCACTTTGGTATCTTTGTATACCGCTTGATAGACATCAAATGCAACTGCTCGATGTTCAATTTCTTCAATAGCATGCCACACCCAAAGCTTAGTTGCATCTTCATCTAAGGTCGACAGGACTTCAGGATGACGAAGAATATAACCACCCAATAACGCTGTAAAATGCTCAAAAGCACAGGTAATTGCTAACTGCAATTTTGGATGGGTAGTACGAATAAATTCATCGCGTCGCGCTAACCATGCTTGAAAGTTGTCAAGTTGATAATCATCACGGCGCCAAGCGTCATTAAATTCCGCATGTGCTTTTGAATGCATCGCTTCTTGACCAATAAATGCTGCAATCTGTGCTTGTAATTTGTCATCTTTCACTTTATCTCGTACATTACGAACACTATGAACAAAGAATTGTTCACCAATTGGAAAGGTAGAAGAAAGTGCCGTCAACAAATGTGACATGACAGGAGAATTCGCGAAAAAATGGCGTCGAATGGCTTTAGGATTATAATTTAAACGTCGTACGGTAATCCCAATCGCTTTTGGACGATTTAAATAAGATTTATCTTTGGCGATTTGTGTAGTTGTCATTTTAGAGCCTATATGGATATAGCATTTCTTATTCATACTGTCAGAATAAATCAGATTTAATATTGCAAAAATAACCACACAGACAAATAAATTATATTTTTTGCCAATAAAGTCGCAAATTAAATTACAACTCCATTCTCTTTTTTAATTTAATTACATGATTCTTAAGATAGTTCTTGAATTGGATACTTTTGAATATTCAACAGGAGATTGTCAAACAAGTCATGCATATAAATGAAAAATCCTACCGAAGTAGGATTTTTTGTAAGGCGTGTTTTCGTTTAAACATCAAGATAATCTAATATACCTTCAGCAGCTTGACGTCCTTCCCAAATCGCAGTTACGACCAAGTCAGAACCACGCACCATATCTCCACCGGCAAAGATTTTCGGATTAGAAGTTTGGAACTTGTATTGTTGCTGCTCAGGAGCAACGACACGACCTGAACCATCTAAATTAATACTTACATCATTAAACCATTCTGCAGGGCTTGTACGGAAACCAAAGGCCAACAGCACTGCATCAGCAGGTAAGATTTCCTCTGAACCTGGGATCGGTTCAGGACTGCGACGACCACGACTATCAGGCTCACTGAGTTGAGTCGTCACAAATTTAACACCTGTGACCTTTCCATTCTCACCCACGATTTCGATCGGCTGACGATTGAACTGAAATTCAACACCTTCTTCTCGCGCATTTTTAACTTCACGGCGTGAACCTGGCATGTTTTCTTCATCGCGGCGGTATGCACAAGTGACAGATGTTGCACCTTGGCGGATTGAAGTACGGTTACAGTCCATAGCAGTATCACCGCCACCGAGTACAATAACTTTCTTACCTTCCACACTGATAAATTCTGAAGGATCTTTCTCCCAACCTTGGCAACGATTCACATTGGCAATTAAGAAATCAAGCGCATCATAAACACCTTCCAAATCTTCACCTGCGAAACCACCTTTCATGTATGTGTACGTTCCCATACCCATGAAGACAGCGTCATAATCAGCAAGCAATTGATCAATAGTGATGTCTGTGCCAATTTCTGTATTTAAACGGAATTCAATCCCCATGCCTGTAAAGATTTCACGACGACGTTTCATCACGTCCTTTTCCATCTTAAATTCAGGAATACCAAAGGTCAGCAAACCACCAATTTCTGGGCGCTTATCAAATACGACGGGTTTAACACCATTGCGCACCAAAATGTCCGCACAACCTAGACCCGCAGGGCCTGCACCAATAATCGCGACTTTTTTATCTGTCCATTTGACATGAGACATGTCAGGACGCCAGCCCAATGCAAATGCCGTATCATTAATATACTTTTCAGCATTACCAATGGTCACAGCACCAAACCCATCATTTAGTGTACATGCACCTTCACACAAACGGTCTTGTGGACATACGCGGCCACAGACTTCAGGCAATGTATTTGTTTGATGGCAAAGCTCTGCTGCTTGAAAAATACGACCTTCAGCAATCAGTTTTAACCAGTTTGGAATATAGTTATGTACTGGACATTTCCATTCACAGTAAGGGTTACCACAACCTAAACAGCGATGTGTTTGGTTTTTCGCAACTTCGGCTGTAAAAGGTTTATAAATTTCCACAAACTCAGCTTTGCGGACGTTGAGATCTTTTTTCTCTGGATCTTGGCGTGCGACATCCAGGAATTGAAAGTCATTATTAAGGCGTTCTGCCATGTCTCTCTCCGTGGGTAGATGCAGTATGTTGTTAGTTCAGCTGCATCTGCCTATATATCTGCAGTAGTGGAATTATTGAGGATCAGCTTGAGTTGTTTTTAATAAAGTCTGCAAGTTTGCAGCTTTCGGTTTCACCAACCAGAATTTACGGCTGTAGAAATCAAACTCGTTACGGATCTTGTACGCCCAAGCACTACCAGTTTCCTTAATATGCTCATCTAAAATGCGGCTTAAGAACTCTTTATGTTCTTCCATTGATTCGGTCGAAATACGATTAAGTTCGATTAACTCATGGTTATAATGATCAACAAAGTCATTATCTAAATCAAGTACATAAGCAAAACCACCTGTCATACCTGCACCGAAGTTATGACCAACTTTACCCAGTACCGTTACAATACCACCTGTCATGTATTCACAACAGTGATCGCCAGCACCCTCAATCACCGCGAACGCGCCTGAGTTACGAACAGCAAAACGTTCACCAGCTGTACCTGCAGCAAATAATTTACCGCCTGTTGCACCATATAAACATGTGTTACCAATAATCGCTGTTTCTTGTGTTTGGAATGGAGAACCCTTCGGTGGGAAAATTGAGATACGACCACCCGCCATACCTTTACCCACATAGTCATTCGCATCACCTTCAAGCTTGATATGCAGACCACCCGCATTCCATACACCAAGTGATTGTCCAGCAGTACCTGTCAAATTCACTTTAACAGGGTGTGCTTCCATACTTAAGTTACCATAGCGACGAGCGATCTCACCTGAAACACGTGCCCCAATAGAACGGTCACAGTTACCAATGGTAAAACTGTATTCACCACCTGTACCAGCTTCAATCGCAGGCAATATTTCTGCAATCATAGACTCAGCCAAAACACCTTTATCAAATGGTGCATTTCCTTCGACTTCGCAATATTGAGCTTTGCCTTCAGCAGCTGGATGTGATTCAAGTAAAGCACTTAAATCTAGGTGAGCATGCTTATCTGTTTCACCAGGTAGCATTTCTAGTAAATCGGTACGACCAATCAAGTCTTTCAAACTTGATACACCTAATGCAGCCAACCACTCACGTGTTTCTTCAGCAATAAAGGTGAAGAAGTTAATGAGCATTTGTGGTTCGCCGATATAGTGCTCTTGACGCAAATGATCTTGCTGAGTCGCTACACCAGTCGCACAGTTATTTAAGTGGCAGATACGGAGGTATTTACAACCCAACGCAATCATTGGTGTAGAACCAAAACCGAAGCTTTCCGCACCTAAAATAGCTGCTTTCACGACATCTAGACCCGTTTTTAAACCACCATCCGTTTGAACGCGAACTTTACCACGCAAATCATTTACACGAAGGGCTTGATGCGCTTCAGAAAGACCAAGCTCCCATGGCGAACCCGCATGATGAATCGAAGACAATGGCGATGCTGCTGTACCACCGTCATAACCAGAGATGGTGATAAAGTCCGCATAGGCTTTTGCAACACCCGCAGCAATCGTACCCACACCTGGCTCAGATACCAGTTTTACAGAGACCATCGCTTGAGGGTTAACTTGTTTTAAATCAAAAATTAACTGCGATAAATCTTCGATTGAATAAATATCGTGGTGCGGTGGTGGAGAAATTAATGTCACACCCGGTACAGAGTAGCGTAAACGTGCAATTAAGCCATTCACTTTACCACCTGGCAACTGACCACCTTCACCCGGTTTTGCACCTTGTGCCACTTTAATTTGCAGTACTTCAGCAGACGTTAAGTAAGCAGGGGTTACACCAAAACGACCTGATGCGATTTGTTTGATTTTTGAGTTCCGGATTGTGCCGTAACGCGCTGGATCTTCACCACCCTCACCTGAGTTCGAACGACCACCAATTGTATTCATTGCAATGGCAATCGCTTCATGTGCTTCTGGTGATAATGCCCCTAAAGACATCCCTGCAGAGTCAAAACGCGGAAGAATCGCTTCTACAGATTCAACTTGATCCAGTGGAATTGAATTTTCTGTTTTGAGTTTAAATAAATCACGAATGGTTGCCACTGGACGATTATTTACAAGCTCAGCATATTCTTTGAAATCTTCATATTTCCCAGAACGTACAGATTTATGTAGAGCATTAATTACATCAGGATTAAAAGCGTGATATTCCTTATCAAATACAAATTTCAGCAAACCACCTTGCTCAATTGGCTTACGTGATTTCCAAGCGGTTTCTGCTAATTTTTTCAAATCATTTTCAAGATCAACAAAAGTCGCACCTTTAATACGGCTTGGAACACCTGTGAAGCATTTATTAACAACTTCTTCAGATAAACCAACAGCCTCAAATAACTGCCCACCGCGATATGAAGCAACGGTCGAAATACCCATTTTTGAAAGGACTTTCAACAATCCTTTTTCAATCCCTTTACGGAAATTCGCTTGTGCATGAATCGGATCACCTAACAACTCACCTTTCGCAATTAAATCATTAATGACGTCATATGCAAGATATGGGTAAATTGCTGTTGCGCCAAAGCCAAGCATTACGGCAAACTGGTGTGGATCACGCGCTAAAGCTGTTTCAACAATAATGTTTGCATCTGTACGTAAACCTGCATGGATGAGGTAATGATGGATAGCACCCGTTACCATCGCTGCATTCGCTGGTAAGAACCCTTCACGGATTTTCTTATCAGAAATCACCAATAGGGTTTTGCCATCACGAATTGCTTGCGCTGCTTCTTCACAAATACGTGTAATCGCGGCTTCTAGACCTTCAGTCTCTGCATAGTTTAGATCAATATCTGCAATCTCGTAGCCCTTACGACCTAAAGTGCGAATTTGATGCATTTTAGAGTTTGACAGTACAGGACTTGAAATAATTAATCGATCCGCATGCTCTGGACCTTGTTCAAATACATTTTGTTCACGACCCAAACATGTTTCTAAAGACATTACGATCGATTCACGTAATGGATCGATTGGTGGGTTAGTTACTTGAGCAAACTGTTGACGGAAGTAATCTGTTACATGGCGTACTTGACGAGACAATACTGCCATCGGCGTATCATCGCCCATCGAACCTACTGCTTCTTGACCACTTTCAGCGATTGGACGTAATAACTGATCTCGCTCTTCAAATGTCACCATAAACATTTTTTGAGCTGCTTTTAAAGCATCGCCTTTTAAGCCTTGATCACATAGATATTCTTCTAGCTCTGGGCTGCCTTGGATACGCACTGAATTTTCACGCAACCATTGACGATAAGGACGCATTTTTTTCAGATGATTACTGACGTCTTTAGTATCCAGCAATTTACCAGTGAAAGTGTCAATGACTAAGATCTGACCTGGTCCAACACGACCTTTAGATACTACGTCTTCTGGTTCATAACCCCAGACACCAATTTCTGATGCAAGTGTGATGTAACCATTCTTAGTAATTACCCAACGTGCAGGACGTAAGCCATTACGGTCAAGCATACAAATCGCATGACGACCATCTTGAATCACAAGACCTGCTGGCCCATCCCATGCTTCCATATGTTTAGAGTTGAACTCATAGAATGCACGTAAATCAGCATCTAAAGTTTCAACGTTTTGCCATGCTGGTGGAACGAGCATGCGTAGTGCACGGAATAAGTCCATACCTCCACCAACCAAGATCTCGAGCATGTTGTCTAAACTTGAAGAGTCAGAGCCAGTACGATTTACGATTGGGTTAAGCTCAGTTAAACCTGGCAAGAGTGGGTTTTCAAACTTTGGTGTACGTGCCATCGCCCAGTTACGGTTTGCTGTAATGGTATTAATTTCACCATTGTGCGCTAAGTAACGGAAAGGTTGTGCCAATGGCCAACGTGGCAATGTATTGGTTGAGAAACGCTGATGGAACACCACAATGTGAGATTCCAAACGTGGATCAGCCAAATCTGTATAAAAATCTGCAATCGCTTCAGGCATCATTAAGCCTTTATAAGAGATCACAGTTGAACAAAGTGTTGTAACGTAGAATGAACTATCTTGACTTAATTTTTGTTCAGCACGACGTCGAGCCAAGAATAACTTACGGTTAAACTCAACTTCTTCAACACCCATTGGACAGTTAACAATTACTTGTTCAAATGCTGGCAAAGACTGCATCGCAATTGAGCCTAATGCTTCATTATTGGTTGGCACTAAGCGCCATGCAATTACACGCAAACCTTCTGATTCAATTTCTTTAGTCAGCACTTGTTTTGCATGTGCAGCAATTGCAGGATCTAGGCTAAGAAAAACTGTACCTACTGCAAAAATTTCACTGAGTGTAATATCACTTAAACGTTTTGCTTCTTCACGGAAGAATTGCTTAGGCATAGCCAACAGTAGACCACATCCATCACCCGTCTTACCATCTGCAGCAATACCACCGCGGTGCGTCATACAACTTAAACTATGAATCGCGGTCTTGACCAAGTCATGACTCGCATCACCTTGCATATGGGCGATTAATCCGAAACCACAGTTATCTTTAAACTCATCCGGTTGGTATAGACCTTTAGCGGGAGCTACAGTATTAGGCGATGGCATGTGCATAGCGTACCCTTCTTCAACATGGCCCTCATTGGGCAAAACTTATCTATTCTTCAAATACGATTTCTTTATAAAACAAAGACATGATTCTGTATGTCTTTCGTTATTGAACGTCTTTTCTGATTTAATTTCACAAATGTACGAGACGATTTGCACCCATTTAAAGCAGATCAATTTGACTAAATCGCACACTAAATTAAGGTCTTCGCTCCAAAATAGGGACAATTTACTTAATCAGTGCACCAATAAAGCAAAATCTATGCCAATATTTATTTATTCCGTGCAAGCGTTTTATTTCAATTATTTTGTCATTATTAACCGAAAAGGCACCAAATTAGAACCACTTTATCGCACCAATGATGTGCAAATTTATTATGCTTTCGTTTAATTTTGCGCCATTTTATACCATTTTAATTAAATGGATCACTAATTTGAGCCTCTTGATTCCGTTTATCCGTATTATTCTTTGAATTATCGCTCGAAATAGGGTCAACATTCGATTGCGAACGTCTCACATCAACCACATTTCCTGACTGATCTTTTCTTGTAATAGTCACATTAGTTGTTGCCTTAGCAGGATCAACAACAGGGGTTGGCTTAGGACGAACCAGCAAGGACTCATCATTCAATGGCACAGCCGCAGGTCGTAATTTAACTTCGTATAATTTTGCAGTTGTCAGTTCTTCAGATCCCATGTCATTGACTTGACCCACAAACTGATTAAAGCCAGCAACTTTAGGCGCTACAGAAGGTGGTAACTTTAAATCCAATCCATTTAAAGTTGTCTTAGCAGCACCTTCCCCCATAAACAGCCCATAACCCAAAATGTACTGTTCGACTTGGTCTTCACCACTCAAACGAAAATAAATGTATGATTTACGATCAGTTTGCTTATTAAGAAAACTTTTAATTACATCTTCATTGGTAACGCGAAATAGTTCGATAAAATAATTATTTTTATTGTCTTGAATAAACTTTGTGCCTCTAAATTCAGGCAAATGGTTTCCTGAAGCAACTTTACGCGCAGTTAATTCTAAAGGTCGCACTTGATCAGTCAGCCCACCCAAATAATTTGTTGCTGCCACCTTTTCTGGTTGAATCTGAACTTGAGTTTCTTCAAGTTGCTTAGACTGAGCAACCAACTCTTTGCTATCTGTCAAAATCCAGAATACAAAAGATGCGACTAAAAACAGTATGCCACCGATCAACCAAATATATTGTTGCGCTGTGCGTGGGGATGAGTGGCGTACCGTCATGAGAAAACCTAAGATTATGCTTGATTACGTAAAATCGCTTGTTTCATTAATTCCACATCAAACTCTTTGGTAATTACTGCTTGCCCTAGCGACTTCAAGAGCACTAAACGTAATTGACCGTTCAGGACTTTTTTGTCATGAGACATATATGCCAAAAATTCATCAAGTGGAATTTGAGGACATTTTATCGGTAATTTCGCACGTTGAATGATAATTTTTGTACGTTCAAGGTCAGCTTCTGTGATCCACCCCATTAAATAAGATAAATCTGCCGCCATCACCATTCCCGTCGCCACAGCCTCACCATGTAACCACTCACCATATCCCAGATAAGATTCAATCGCATGTCCAAAGGTATGACCTAAATTCAGTAATGCACGCTCACCCTGTTCTTTCTCGTCATTGGCCACAATTCGCGCTTTGTGTGCACAAGAGCGGTACACTGCTTCAGCAAGTAATTCTGGATGTTGTGCAACGAGACCATCCATGTTTTCCTCAAGCCATGCAAGAAAATCAACATCTCCTAATAGGGCATATTTAATGACTTCAGCCAAACCTGCTGATAACTCACGCTCAGGCAATGTTTTAAGTTGCGCCATATCCGCAAGTACGACCTGTGGCTGCTGGAATGCGCCAATCATGTTTTTGCCTAATGGGTGGTTGATTCCAGTTTTACCGCCAACGCTCGAATCGACTTGCGATAGCAGCGTAGTCGGGACTTGAATAAAATACACTCCGCGTTGGAAACAAGCTGATGCAAATCCAGCCATGTCACCAATCACCCCTCCACCCAAGGCAAGCACTGTACAATCTCGGTTAAATCCTGCCTCAAGCAAGGCATCAAAAATTAAATTCAAATGTTCAATATTTTTATAACATTCACCATCAGGTAGAACACATGTCCCAACTTTTTTACTCAAACCTTCCACAGCTGATACATAGTGATCTAAATACAACGGTTTAACCGTTTCATTGGTGACAATCATGACCTGTTGCCCATGAATATAGGGTTCAAGTAATTGTTGCGGATCTAAATCACTACCAATGAAAATAGGATAACGGCGTTCACCGAGTTCAACGAATAAGGTTTGCATGATGTTATAAGCCAATAAAACAAATTTAATTCAATTCTTTTGCGACAATCACATTAAGAATACGTTGTGCCAAATCACGCGCAGCACCTTGATTCGTTTCAATAATATGATGTGCAACTTCACGATACAGCGGATCACGAATATTCAATAATTCACGTAATTTCTGTTCAGGATTTTCGACTTGTAATAAAGGTCGATTTTTATCACGGTAGGTTCTTTGAAGTTGTATTTCTACGGGAGTATAAAGATAAATCACAATACCTCGATCTTTTAGATAAGATCGATTAATCGACTGAGTAACTGCGCCGCCACCCGTCGCAACAACTAAATTTTGTTTTGATGTTAAATCATCAATTACCAGTGACTCACGATGTCTGAATCCCTGTTCACCCTCTTTCTCAAAAATCCATGGGATGGTCGCCCCAGTTTTTCTTTCTATCTCATGATCACTATCAAGAAACTCTCGATGAAGTAAATCTGCAAGATGTCGACCAACGGTTGTTTTACCAGCTCCCATGGGCCCTACCAAATAAATATTCGGTAGGGTTTCAAACTCTTTGCTTGGCAAGGAGTCACCTATTGAATTGCTTTCATTGAAACTATATTAATTGTTTCTAGTTTGCCTGTCATTAACAATTCTTGGTGTCACAAAGATTAATAACTCACGCTTATTCTCTGTTTTACTGTCTTTACGGAATAGACGACCAACAGCAGGAATATCACCAAAGAAAGGCACCTTGGTTTGGTTAAAAATCGTTTCTTGCTCGAAAATACCACCTAACACCACAGTTTCACCGTTGTTCACGAGTACATTGGTATCAATTTGATTTTTATTCAAAATGATTTCACCATTCTGTGCATAACCTGCTGGTGAATCACTGGTAATGTTCAATTTCATTTGAATTTTACCATCAGGCGTAATACTTGGAGTTACCTCTAAGCTTAACAACGCTTCTTTAAAGGAAGTCGTCGCCGTTGCAGCACCACCTGCAGTTTCAGTGGTTTGGTAAGGAATTTCCTGACCCGAAGCAACTTTCGCTTGCTGCTTGTCAGCAGTGAGAACTTTTGGTGTAGAAATAACCTCACCGTAGCCATCAGCTTGTAATGCCGACAACTCAAGATCCAGCATAAAATCAGACATATTGATTAAACCAAATGCAATTTTACCGGCAGCCCCAGCCACACCTAAATCCACATTTAAGTTATCAGGACGTTGAATATTATAACGACCATCCTCACTTGGTGATTTTAAATCCCACAGCGTTTGATCACTACCACCAACCAAAAGATCATTATTGGTTGCAACACCTTTCGATACTACACCCCATTTCACACCCATTTCTTTGGTGAAATCTGTTGTCGCGCGTACAATACGAGCTTCGATCATGACTTGTTTTACAGAAACATCCAATAAATCAATCATCTTGCGAATTTGATCAATTTTTTGAACTGTATCGTTAATGATCAATGTATTGGTACGTGGATCAATTGAAACTGTACCACGTGGACTTAATAATGACCCGACACTGTCCCCCAATGGGTCAGTTGTTGAGTTTGTATTATTACCATTAGAAGAACGACTGTTACGACCTTCAGTAATCAACTTTTCAATATCTTCAACTTTGGCATAGCTCAATTGAATATATTCGGTTTGCAATGGTGCCAATTTCACACTTTGTGCAATGGCTTTCGCCTCTTCTTCTTCGGCTTTAATCAATTCTGGAACCGGTGCAATCCAAATTACATTTCCGTTGCGACGCTTATCCAAATTCTTGGTTTTCATTACAATATCAAGCGCTTGATCCCAAGGCACATCTTTTAAGCGTAATGTAATATTCCCTTGAACTGAATCCGAAGTCACCATATTAATGCCGGTAAAATCAGCCAACAATTGTAATACGCGGCGCACTTCAATATCTTGGAAATCGAGAGAAATCTTATTGCCTGTATATTTCGGTGTACGATTTTGGCTGCTTAAGCCTTTTTTCTCTTCTGGACGTTTTAGACTGATCGTTAACTTACCATCTGTTTGATAAGCCATATATTCGAAGCTACCGCTCGATTGAATGGAAATTACACCATTCGACTTATCATTATAAGCATCTACTGTAGAGACAGGCGTCGCAAAATCATTAACGTTTAAACGGCGCACCAAATGCGATGGAATTTTGTTACCGAGGAAACGCACCACAACTTTGCTACCTTGCTGTTGTACATCTACTGGTGTATCTGCTGTTTTTAAATTCAGTACAACTTGTCCCTCACCTGCACTACCGCGCTCAAAACCAATATCTTGCAGTCCTTGTTGTACTGCTTGATAAGCGACAGGCGCTGGCGGTGTATACGCAACAGGCTGCTGATAAACAGGAGCTACTGGAGGTGGTACAGGTGCTGCAACTTGCTGACGAACCACTGGCACAGGTGGAGCGGCAGGTCTTAAAACCGTAGGCGTTGGTGCAGTTGGTTTCAATACCTGCTGTGCTGCAACAGGAATCACAGGTGTAGGCGTTACAGGTGTCGCTGCCACAGCTGTAGCCGTAACAGGTGTAACGTTATTCGTCAGATTAGGACGTATAACTGGCTTTAAAACACTTGGTTTAGTCGCTGGTTCTGGTGCTTTGGCTTGGGTAACCACTGGCGCCGCAGGTATTGCCACTTTCGCAGAGTTCGGATTATTTATTTTTAAAATAAAGGTATTGCCTTCAACACGTGTCGTGTAGCTCCCCTTCTGCGTTAAATTGACAGTTAACCGTGAACGCTGATCATTAGAAATGACTTCAACTGAGTTTGCTTCAGTGGTCGACACAGGTATTTTAGTATTCGCCAGTGTTTGACCTGCCTGCATAAAATCCAAAACGAGTCGAGATGGATTTTCCAATTGATACGATTGTGGCTGTGGAGGTAATCCGTTAAACATGACACGAATTTCTGTTCCTTGACCTGGCACCTGCAAAGGCACAATATTAGTCATCGTAGTTTTAGCCGCCGCTGCCTGCATAACAGCTATAGAAACAGTGGTCATAGCGAATTGACGAAGAAAACGGTTCATATAATGTCGATCCCCACCCCAAAAATTTTGCATACTCTTTTTCATTGTTATTCCTTATCTCGTCTTAACCAACAGGCCCAAGCAACACTAAGCTTCTTGGTCTTTCGATATAACCATCTCGACCATCTGAAACAATTTCAATCAGATCGATTTGAGTCGGCGTTATCTTCACGATGCGCCCTTGGTTCATCCCCATGTAATTACCACGTTGCACACGTTCAATCTCACCATCAGGGGTTTGAATCAAAGCGAGAATCTGGCCATTGTTACGTTTTAAACTTCCTTTGAAGTTTAACGTTTCCAATGCATAGCTTTCTAAAGGCTGTGGTTGACGATTAAAATTAGGATAAACACGTTTACCCGACATGATTCTTAGCTCTGTTGCCAATGAGTTTGGCAAGAATGGACTTCGAAGTTGATGCGCCGAGTAAAGAAAATTTGGAACTGGATTAAATACAGGTGCCGGTTCTATGGGTAAAGGCGGCTGGCTACGAATATTCGCCATTTCTTGATTGACCGCATCAATACGCGAATCACATCCCACCATAGTCGTTGCAATAACTAATCCGCACAAAAGCTTAAATGATTTCATTATTGTCCTCCTGCTGGCATATCAGCTGGTGGAACAACCGCTGAACCTACCGTATCTTCAGTCGATGCAACATAACGATATGTTTTGGCTTTTAATGAATAATTGATCAGTGGAATATCAGATTTTTTATCTGTACTTGGCGTCGCTGTAATCACAAAATCATGTAACGTTACGATACGCGGTAAAGACGCAATTCCACTCACAAAACGCCCAAATGAATGATAATCACCTGTCGTTTCTATCGAAATTGGCTGCTCAATAAAGAATTCTTGAGCCACTTCATTTTCGAGACGGATATTTTTAAATTTGAGCCCTGAATTCACACCTGTTAAGTTGATGTCCTCAACTAAACTTGGAATTTCTGTTTCTTTTGGCAATTGTTGTAATTGCTCATTGAAATTCATTTCCATTTGTTGCAACTGTGCTTGGTATTGCTGCAAATTACGGAGCTTAGAATCCTTTTCTTTAAACTCTGTCAGTAAATTTGCCTCTTGTGCTTTAGCAAGATCAATGGATTCAAGTTTTGGTTTAATCACCAAAAAGTAACCAATAGCACAAACAAATAGGAAAATAAAAATCCAACAGGTAATTTTTACAGACAGTGGCCAACTACCGTAGTTATTGGAGTCCAAAGTATTAAATTGCTGAAAGAACTTTTCAACAGTCATGGACTTCTTTTTTGGTGCAGTGACATCTGAATCAAAGTCATTTAAATCATTACGACTCATGGTGCACCTCCCACATTATTCGCGTCCATCTCTGATGTCGGTTGAGCAATCGCACCCAAGTCGACAGTCACGATAAATGTACCGTATGACTCTTCAACTCGAGGGATTACCGAACTTGGTGCTTTTTCCTTCACTTCTGGCGCAGCCAAGAATGAATTCATAAATGCATTTCGGTACCACTGGGAAGCTTCTAAACCACGTAATAACTCTGCTACCGCATTCGGACTTTCTGCTTTACCTTCGATGGTAAATTTATTACCAGTACGGGTAAATTTCGTCAGATACACCGTTTCAGGAACAACACGTACCAATTCATCTACTAAACGCACAGTAACAGGTCGTTGACCTTCAAGACCTTGAATCAGTTTCATCCGCTCAATCACTGCATTTCGACGTTCTTGCAATCCTTCCAAGGATTTTAATTGAACGTCTAAACTTTGATTGGTGCTTACAATAAGTTGGTTTGCTTGTTCTTGGTCTTGCAATTTATGATTCAAGAAGAACCAAGCTGCTAAAACCGATAAAATCGCAAGTAATACCACTGCGATACAGATATAAACAAATTGCTTTTTTCGCTGTTCTCTTAGCTCTTCGCGCCAAGGGAGTAAATTAATTTTAGCCATTAATCAAAACTCCTCAATGCCAAGCCACACGCCACCAATAATGATGGTGCATCATTTTCTATTTTTTTCAGGTCGATTTGAGGAGAAAAGCCCATTTGTAAAAATGGATTAGCAATAGTGACACGATATCCCAATTTTTGTTGCATCATTTTTGCAAGACCTGGGATATTGGCATTACCACCCGCCAATAAAATATGATCAATCTCGTTAAATTGAGAAGAAGAGAAAAAGAACTGTAATGAACGCGCTGCTTGTTGAATCACTGCATCAAGGAATGGCATTAAAACTTCTGTTTCAAAGTCATCTGGTAAGGTGTTATCTTTTTTAGCACGCCCAGCTTCATCATAAGATAAGCCATAACGATTTTGCACATCTTGAGTCAATTGCTTACCGCCAAACACTTGTTCGCGCGTGTAAATAATTTTGCCATTTTGCATGACTGACAAAGTCGTCATGGTATGACCAATATCAAGAACGCCAACAAGATTTGCACCAATCGGCAATGTATCTGCAAAGACTTCAAAACTACGTTCCAGTGCATAGCTTTCAACATCGGCAACTTTTGGGGTAAGGCCGACCAAATCCAATACTTCAATACGAGAGTCCACGTTTTCAGTACGTGTCGCAACGAGTAGAACGTTCACTCTGTTTGGATTGTTTAATCGCTCAGGAAGCACTTCAAAGTCTAAACTGACTTCGTCAAGTGGGAATGGGATATATTGCTCAGCATCCATACGAATCTGAACTTCACGCTCATCATCGCTCATGTCGGCATCCATCTCGATGACCTTGTGAATCACCATAGACGTAGGCACTGCAAAAGCAGCATTCGTTGATTGCGGATTTGCAATATTAATCGCGCGCTCTAAAGCATCAGCCACGTTATCCTGATTGAGGATGTTTTTTTCAACAACACTTCCATCAACCAATGGACTTAACCCGTAACTTTCAACCCAATAGCGACCGTTTTTAACTGATAGCTCTAATAGCTTAACAGAGGTCGAACTAACATCTACCCCCACTAACCCCTTATTTGGCTTACGATATAGTCTAAGCACAATGCAATTCCTATTATTTTTTTGTCCCCAACAACAGCACAATACAAACTAACTACACTTGGTCTAATTTTTTTGCGGATATAATAACTCAACTAACATTCCGTTAAATGAGAAGCTATACTGACCTTCTATTAGTTTGCCTTTAGCACCTATTAAAACTTACTTGTTATGAAAAAGCTATCTTGTTGTGGACAGATTCACCCTTTTTTTTTGCTGATTATCATTATCTTAGTCACAATTCCAATGGGATTTTATGGAATGTATCTCTATATTGCACCATCTTTGCCAGAGATGACTGCTTTTAAGAAGGCTCCATTATTAAAACCGCTGCAAGTTTATACAGCAGATAACCAATTAATCGCAGAATATGGTGGCAAACTTTCTGTTCCAGTTGAATATGAGCAAATCCCACAAGATTTTATTCATGCTTTTTTAGCTGCAGAAGACTCTTCTTTTTTTGAGCATAGCGGTATTAGTTTTAAAAGTTTAGGACGTGCAGTCAGTGAATCGATCACGGGTTCTGACATTCAAACTGGTGGTTCTACAATTACCATGCAGGTGGCTAAAAACTATTATTTAACACCAGAACGAACTCTCAAGCGCAAACTCACCGAAATTTTCTTAGCACGTAAAATTGAACAAAAATTATCAAAAGAAGAAATTCTTACTCTCTACGTCAATAAAATTTTCCTCGGTAAAAATGCTTATGGCATCGCCGCAGCAGCAAAAATTTATTACAACAAGAATTTAGACGATCTTTCAATTGCCCAAATGGCAATGATTGCAGGATTACCTAAAGCACCCTCTAAGTATAATCCTGTGGCCAATCCTGAACGTGCGTTAGAACGTCGCAATTGGATTTTAGGTCGTATGCTACAGTTGGGTTATATTAGTCAAATTGAATATGAAGATGCAGTATCAGAGCCTATCGCTTTGGACATGCCTGATCGCGGTATTAACAATAAATTCCCTTATGTCGGTGAAATGGTTCGTTCTGAACTCGTCAAAAAATTTGGCGATCTCGCGATCGATTCAGGATATAAGGTTTACACCACTATTGATTACAATCGTCAAGCCTTTGCCGAAGAAGCAGTTCGTGTTGGTTTAGAAAGTTATGACCGTCGTCATGGATGGCGTGGCCCAGAAGCCCATGACAAACCATTAAAAGACTTTGTACCATTTGCAAACACCTATCCTGCTGAAGTCACTAAAGTTTTAAGTAATTCTTTTGAAGCAACTTTACAAGATGGTTCATCAGTCACTGTTCCTTGGTCTGGCATGTCTTGGGCGAGACGCTATCGCAATGCCAATAGTGTGGGTGGTGCACCGAGCAATGCCTCACAAATTGTAAAAGTCAAAGATATTGTTCGTCTACGTCCAAATCAAAATCGTAGTATGTGGTCCTTGGTACAGGTGCCTCGTGTACAAGGTCAGTTAATTGCACTTAACCCAAATGATGGTTCCATTGTCGCGATCGTTGGTGGATATAATTTTTATCAATCGAAATTTAACCGTGCACTGCAAGGTTGGCGTCAACCTGGCTCTATTATCAAACCATTTGTCTACTCGCTTGCACTTGAACGAGGTATGACGCCGCATACCATGGTTAGTGATAATCCCATTACCATTGGTAAATGGTCACCACGCAATTCTGATGGGCGCTATCTGGGGATGATTCCATTACGTCGGGCTTTATATTTGTCACGTAATACTGTCTCTGTTCGCCTTTTACAAACAGTCGGTCTAGAACGTACTCGCCAATTGTTTATGGATTTTGGTTTGCAGGAAGATCAGATTCCACGTAACTACACGATTGCATTAGGAACACCTCAAGTACTCCCTGTGCAAATGGCAACAGGCTATGCCGCGATTGCCAATGGCGGTTTCCGCGTGCAACCTCACTTCATTAGCCGTATTGAGGATGCTTACGGCAAAGTGATTTATCAAGCCAATCCAGAATACGCATGTATTTCATGTATTAAATCTCAGAAGCAAGATACAACCTCTGCTGAAGCAACAACACCAGACGACGAAATTATTGAAGTTACCAATCAGTCTTTAGAGGATAAGCAACCCACTTTAACCGATGAAGAGCGCAGCCAATATCGTCAAGCACATCGAATTTTAAAATCCAGTTCAGCATTTGATATGGCGAATATTTTACGAGACGTAATTCAGCATGGTACTGGTCGCGCAGCATTAAAAATTGGTCGTGGTGATTTAGGAGGTAAAACAGGAACAACCAATGATGCAAAAGATGCTTGGTTCGCTGGCTTTAACGGCAATCTAGTCGCAGTTTCATGGGTAGGTTTCGACCAACCGACTACGCTAGGTCGTCGTGAATATGGGGGTATCGCTGCTCTTCCAATTTGGAGTGACTTTATGGAGAAGTCGCTTGCCAATACACCATATGCTTGGGTAAGTTTAGATAAAAATGCAAAAGCTCCTTTAACTCGAGAACAACGTGGTCGTGTACATACATTAAACCATGAGCAAAAAGATAAAACTCCACCTTTAGCTCGTCCAATTTATCGCCCTGCTCCAGTGGTAGCACCAACGAATGATCGCGATTTTGATGATCTACCAGATAACGATCAACCGTTAACGCCGACGTCGTCGACACCACCGGATATGAATTCAACACCACAAGTTAAACGAGATTCAATCGAAAATTTGATTAATCAAGTTCAATAACCAAAATAAAGCCCTCTAAAAGAGGGCTTCTTTTAACTTTTCTTTTTTAAAATATAGATCTGAAACTCCGCACTCAGTTCAAATTTTTCAACTTGCTCTAATTGCTCACGCCGTTCAGGTTTGGCCTTATAAGCATATGGCGTCATTGCGATAAGACACTTTAGGTCATTTTGGTTCAACACCAATGGTGCCTGAATTAAGCTTTCATCAATTAACTCAAAGTGCTCGCTCAACTGTGCTACAAATTTATGTGGCTCATGTGCCTTAACTTCTTCAAATAGTGCTTCCCGCATTTTATATAAATGTTGTGGACCTGGGGTAACAACCATTAAATACCCCGATGGTTTTAATACACGTAATATTTCCGCCTCGGGAATAGGACTAAATAAACTGGTACATAAATCGATGGTCTCGCTTAAAACAGGCAACACAGCCCCCGTACCCACAACCCAAGTGACATTTTGATTTAATTTTGCTGCTACCTGAACTGCAGTTTTAGCAATATCCACCCCCACAACTTGTATCGCTTCAGCTTCCATTGCATTGGTGTAATATCCTTCACCGCAACCAATATCTAAAAGATTTTCAATACGTAATTCTCGGATTCTAGCAACGACAGCTTGCTGTAATGGCGCATAAAATCCCGCTGATAAAAACGACCGTCTAGCTTGAACAGACTCGGGGGTATCCCCAGGATTTTTACTATGTTTATGCTGTACGACATGCAAATTCACATAACCTTGCTTTGCAATATCGTAACTATGATTACTCTTGCAGCGCCATGTTTTCCCCTCAAGCGCCAATGCCTCGCGACAAACAGGACACATCAACAGATTCATCATTTTCTCCAAAATATTTTAGCGATGAAAAAAGCCGGCATAAGCCGACTTGATCTCATTTGATTCTTGCTTAGCGCAATTTTAAGGTCATTAGACCTAAAACTACCAGCATAATTGTGATAATCCAGAAACGGATGACCACCTGTGTTTCACGCCATCCTTTCTTTTCATAGTGATGATGTAACGGCGCCATAAGGAAAACACGTTTATTTCGCATACGAAGCGAACCGATTTGTAAGAATACAGAAACTGCTTCGACTACAAATACACCCGCCATAATTGCAAATACAATTTCCTGACGTACCATCACCGCAATAGTTCCCAGCATCGCTCCAAGCGACAAGGCACCAACATCTCCCATAAATACTTGTGCAGGATGCGCGTTATACCAAAGGAATGCTAAACCTGCACCTATCATTGCAGCACAAATAACAACGAGTTCAGATGAATATTTCACATAGGGAATATGTAAATAATTTGCAAAACGAACATCACCCGCCAAATAAGCAAACACCCCTAGGCCCGCCGCAACCAATACAATTGGCATAATTGCAAGACCATCTAAACCGTCAGTCAGGTTAACAGCATTCGACGCACCGTTAATCACTAAATAAGTGAATATGATAAAACCGATCCCTAAAGGGATTACCGATAAAGGAATTGTAAGATCTTTAAAGAAAGGGATCAGCAAATCCAACATATTCGCAGTGTGTACAGGATTAGTTTGCTGAGTCGCAATTACGTAGAGTGATATCCCTGCACCCAAAGAAGCGACAGATGTCCAAAAAAACTTCTTACGCGCTGGCAAACCTGCATTGTCTTTATAACGGATTTTAATCCAATCATCCGCCCAACCTACGGCGCCAAATATCACCATCACGCCAAGCACAATCCAAACATAAGGGTTTGAAAGATCTGCCCAAAGTAAAGTTGAAATCCCAATAGAAAGCAAAATAAGGAGACCACCCATGGTTGGTGTTCCCATTTTTTTGGCATGGTTTTCCGGAGCGAAAGAACTTACCGCTTGGCCATATTTTAAAGCTTGTAACTTACGGATCATGACAGGACCAAGGACTAGACCTATCGTGAGTGCTGTCAAGACACTGAGCAGCGCACGTAATGTTAAATAACGAACCACTTGGAACGAGCTGTGATAGCCGGAAAGTTGTTCAAATAACCATAACAGCATTTAGAGTTTCTCCATCAAATCTGCCATCAACGTTTCCATATGGGTATAACGAGAACCTTTGAATAAGAAACTCATTTTTTGCGGTTGATGTGTTTCGATTAGACTAATTAAAAATGGTAGAGCTTGCTCTTGATTGAGGAAAGCTTGTAACTTTTTCCCGTACTGAGTACTACGTGCGCCTTCCTGTGTTGCTGGTGCAAACTCACCAACAGCAACAACAAAGTTGAGTCCGCGAATCGAAACCAAATCTCGCCCGAGTAAATAATGTTGTTGAGCAGCAGTCGGACCTAACTCACCAATATCCCCAATCACCATGACACGAATACCTTCTTGCTTTGCAAGCACTTCACCCGCTGCACGCATCGACGTCGGATTGGCATTGTATGTATCATCGATAAATAAAAAATCATTTTTTTGAATAAAATTCAAACGCCCCTTTGCACCCACAGCTTGTTCTAAACCCGTGACAATATCATCCAAGCTGATATTTAATGACAATGCAAATGCAGCAGCAGCCAAAGCATTTTGAACATTATGCTCACCAGCAAAAGGTAAATCCACGGGTTGGACACCTACAGGCGTATGTAATTTAAATTGTGCACTTTGTGGATTCAGCTGAATATCTGAAGCATAGACATCACCACCTTCTCCAAAACTTAAAGTTTTTGTTGTTTTCACACTTTGACGGATCTGATCTACATAATCATCAGCTGCTGGTACGATCGAAGTTTCTGAAACATGACCATAGATTTCAGATTTAGCTTTACAAATTCCGTCACGCCCACCGAACTCACCAAGATGAGCCGTACCAATATTAATAATACCCGCAACATGAGGTTGAACGAGCTTCGAGGTATAGTCAATTTCTCCTTGATGACTTGCTCCGAGCTCCATCACTGCATATTCATGATCTGGTCGAAGCTCCAATAGCATCATAGGCACACCCAGATCATTATTGAGATTACCTCGCGTGATCAATGTCGGTGCTTTGCGAGCAAGAATACTACCAAGCATTTCTTTAGTCGTGGTTTTGCCGCTACTACCAGTCAGTGCGATAACTTTTAATTGCGCATGTTGAGCGCGACGAAATGCACCAAGCATACCTAATGCTAATCTCGTATCTGTTACCACCAACTGACAAATATCAATGTCTAAAGGCCGCTCAACAATCGCAATCTGACAGCCTCTTTCAGCCACTTGTTGAACAAACTCATGCGCATCAAAACGCTCACCTTTCAGGGCTAAAAAAGCATCCCCCGACTCCGCATGACGTGAGTCTGTCAAAATACGC
This sequence comes from Acinetobacter sp. 25-47-122, assembly GCF_056779695.1. Classification (NCBI taxonomy): domain Bacteria; kingdom Pseudomonadati; phylum Pseudomonadota; class Gammaproteobacteria; order Moraxellales; family Moraxellaceae; genus Acinetobacter; species Acinetobacter sp. 25-47-122. Next base: position 99,096 of record NZ_JBWYIJ010000003.1, on the reverse strand, counting down.
TTTACTTCTCCAGTCGGTTTTTTATCATTCAACCAATACCCTTGAGTTGCAGCAACAAGATCAGACAAAGTCCATGGGACAAGTGTCGCAGTACTTGTAGTAGATGTGTGCATAATGATTCCTTAGTCTGCTGGATAAGATGCTGGCTCAGTCGCATGCTGACCTTTAATGGCTGCTTGGACTTCTACCACATCATCAAACCAATGACGAACACCATCAATCTCTTGATAATTTTCGTGGCCTTTACCTGCAATCACAACAATGTCACCTGCTTTCGCTGTTTTCACTGCAAACTTAATCGCTTCACGACGATCATGAATTTCATGAACCTCTCTGTTCAAAAATTCAATTCCAGCCTTCATGTCAGCAAAAATTTGTTCTGGGTTTTCAGTACGTGGATTATCTGAGGTGAGCAATACAACATCTGCATGATCTAAAGCAGCCTGTGTCATTAATGGTCGTTTACCGCGATCACGATCACCACCGCACCCAAACACAGCCCATAATTGCTGTGAAACATGACGTTTTAATGTTTGAAGAACCTGAACTAATGCATCAGGAGTGTGCGCATAATCCACGACAAACAAACGATCTTGATCACGCAACACTTGCATACGCCCTGGCGCGCCTTTTAGCTGAGGAACTAAAACGACTAACTGAGATAAATCTAAACCCGCCTGTTCAACAGAGATTAAGCTCGCAACTACATTTTCAATATTAAAATGACCCAATAACGGACTATGCACTAAATAGCTTTGGGACTTGGTCACCAATTTAAAATGAACCCCGTCTAAACTATATTGAATCTCTTCAACACGGTAATCCGCGGGTTGAGTGGTGGAGTAAGTTAAAATTTTAGGTTTTGCTGGATTTTGCTCCGCCGCTTTGAGCATGATATTTGCGTAAGCATCATCGATATTGATAATTGCAACTTTAAGACTCTCAAACTGAAATAAGCGTGATTTAGCTTCTGCATAGGCCTCTAAAGTCTTGTGATAATCCAAATGATCGCGACTTAAATTACTGTAAGCTGCAATTTCAATTGCCGTTCCATTGAGACGCCCCTGTTCAAGACCATGGGAGCTTGCTTCAATAGCAGCAAACTTAGCTCCCTGCTGAGCATAAGTATGCAATTGATTTTGCATATGCAACGCATCTAACGTGGTATGTGTAGATGCTTCAAGGTGAGGTAAAATCCCATTCCCTGTCGTCCCCATCACCGCACATGGGTGTTTGCTTAACACCAATAGCTCTGCAACAAGCCTTGAAATGGTCGTTTTACCATTGGTTCCCGTGACAGCCAATACTCGAAGTGGATTTACTGGCTGTGTCAGTTGCAAATAATCTTTCTGCCATTGTCCCATGAGCATACGCACATTCGGAACGATCAAACTTGGCGTTAAACCTAAATCTTGTTCTGAAATAATAGCCAAAGCACCAAGATCTAGTGCCTTCTGTGCATACTCTGCAGTTTTTTCAGGTTGAGAAAGACTAGTCAAAGCAATAAACACTTGTCCCGCTTCAACTTTACGACTATCTAATTGGAAGCCATTAAATGCTTGTTGCATCCATTCTGCTGGATGATCTACAGCGTAGATTTGTTGAAATGTAATCGACATTCATCACCTATGGAATGGATTTTGGAGTATCTAAGGGTTTATCCAATGGTACGTTTAATAGTCTCAGCGATTCCTGCATTACTTTTGCGAAAACAGGTGCTGAGACAGTACCACCGTAATATGTGCCTTTTGGATTTTCGACCACGACGACCATCGCCAAACGTGGATCACTTACAGGTGCAACACCTGCAAATAAAGCTCGATATTCATTGGTCGAATAACCTTTACGGTCAGCACGTAATTTGTGTGCTGTACCCGTTTTACCTGCAACGCGATAACCTGGTATTTGAGCACGAGTCGCTGTACCGCCTGGCAATGTTGCTGTCTCCATCATTAACAAGACTTGATCCGCAATTTTAGGATCAATCATTTGTTCACCTTGAGGAGCTTTATCCAACTTGTACAAACTTAAAGGGACTTTCTTCCCTTTATTTGCCAACATGGCATAAGCGTCTGCCAATTGCAGTACCGTGGCATTGAGACCATATCCATAGGACATGGTTGCAACTTCTGAAATATTCCATTTACTTGGCGGTAAGATCAGACCTGGACTTTCACCAGGGAATTTAACAGCCGAACGCTGTCCAAAACCAAGACGCTTATAGAACGTTGGTAAAGTCGGATAAGGCAAAGACAAGGCAATTTTCGCTACACCTACGTTGGAGGATTTTTGAATAATGCCACCTAAAGTAAGCGCTCCATAATTATGCGTATCACGAATTGTATGATTACCGACACGCATCGACCCTGGCGTGGTATTAACGACTGAGTTTGCAGTGTACTTACCACTTTCAAGCGCCATCGCCACCGTTAATGGTTTCATCGTCGAACCTGGTTCAAACGAGTCAACTGCACCGCGATTTCGCATTGCATCTTTATTGGATAAACTTTTTTTATCATTCGGGTTATACGACGGCCAACTGGTCATCGCTAGAATTTCACCGGTTTTGACATCGACCGCAATTGCTGTAGCAGAACGTGCATTATTTGCTACACCTACCGCGGTAAGCTCTCGATACATAATATATTGCAATCGAGAATCAATACTCAGTGTAATATTTTCCCCAGCTTCAACTTCTTTAATAACTTCTGGAACTTGAACACGGTTACCATGCTTATCACGTACAATTTTCTGTTCGCCATTGACCCCTGCAAGCCGCTTATTCAGCTGCATCTCCAAACCTTCAATCCCTGTTCCCTCGGTATTGGTTAAACCAATGATTTGAGAGTTGGGTTGTGGTTGTGGGTAATAACGTTTATATGATTTTTCAGAATATACGCCAGCAAAATTGCGTTGTGCTAACAGAGCCGCTTGAGCAGGTGGTACTTCTTTTTTCAATACTAAATAACGTGAACGAGCTCGATCTTGAACACGCTTTTTGAGGTCAGCTCGATCCAGCCCAACTGCATCTGCTAGCTCATCTAAATTCAGGTTTTCCTGTGGTAACTGATTTTTTAATTTTCGACTGGTTGGATTCTTTTTTAACTCTTCAGTAATTTCATCAAAAGTTGCTTTAGTTTCAAAATAATGTTGAGGATCAATCACCACCTTCATAATTGGTGTACTAATTGCCAAGGGAACGCCATTACGGTCGCTAATAACCCCTCGCATCGCACTTAATTTTTCAGTACGTAAAATTTTAGCGTTGGCTTTATTTTGCAAAAAGTCTTTGTTCACAATTTGAACATAAAAGGCACGTGCAACCAATACCACAAAAAATATCAGGACTAAGCCCCACATTAAATAGAAACGCCACATATCTACAGCAACGGTTCTTTTCTGTGTAATTGGCTGCTGTTTTTTACGTGTTTGTTTTGTTTTGCTTTTATCAACCATTCAGCGTGCCTATTGATTTTTCGCGGTTTCAGCAGGAAGTGAAATCACCACAGTCTGTGATGTTGGTGGTGAATACATACGTAATTGTGTCACTGCACGTGTCCCAATCTGTGCAGTCGCTCCAAATGTCTGTTGCTCAATAAGTAGACGACCCCATTCAGCATTGATGTCTTCAAGCTCACGCATATGCGTATTGAATTCACGAAAATCTTGACGATAAGAATAGACCTGATAGACCACCATAAATGCGCTCACCATGACCATAGCGGTTAAAATGCTATAGATCAGTATTTTTTTTCGCACCAAGGGCGTTGCTACAGGTTCCTGTTGTTCTACGTCTTTTTCCTTTTTCATTATTCGCCTTTAAAATTTATTCGCTCTGCAACTCGCAACCAAGCACTTCTAGAACGCGGATTTTGTTTCACTTCTTCTTCACTCGCACGTACGCGATCAATTTTTTTCAAGCGACGAGTTTCTTTAGGTTTCTGAGGCAAGCCCCAACCATCATCCTCAGCTAAAGTCGACTCTTTTTGAATAAATTGTTTAATAATTCGATCTTCTAAGGAATGGAAACTGATGACCGCTAATCGACCTCCATTATGAAGCATATCCAGCGCTTCAGGTAAAAAAGCATGCACATCTTCTAATTCTTTATTGATTTCAATTCGAATTGCTTGGAATGTACGTGTCGCAGCATGCTTATTCTTTTCCCATTTCGGATGGGCAACTTTTACAATTTCAGCCAATTGACCTGTAGTCTCAATATAACCTGCTGCTTTAATCGCTTTCGCAATGCGGCGGCTATATCGTTCTTCACCATATTGAAAAATAATATTCGCTAAATGCTCTTCATCAACTTCAACCAACCATTGCGCTGCAGTTAAGCCTTGAGAGTTGTCCATTCGCATATCCAGTGGACCGTCTTTCATAAAGCTGAAACCACGTTCGGCCTGATCAAGTTGTGGTGATGACACACCTAAATCTGCCATAACACCATCGACAGTATCAACACCGCGTTGATTTAAGGCTGTTTTAATATCTGCAAAACTTGCATGAATAATGGTAAATCTTGGATCTTCTTGTTCTAACTGAGCAGCCACAGCCAAAGCCTGCGGATCTTTATCAAAGGCATAGACACGAGAATGTTCATCTAATTTGGACAAGAGAAGTCGAGTATGACCTCCTCGACCAAAGGTGCCATCTACATAAATCCCTGTATTACGCCCACCCAATAGAGCATCTACAGTTTCATGAAGTAATACAGAAATATGCGACATAATAACGTTTCAGAACATCTAAAAATTTAACTGCACATTATTACCTTGTTTTAATAAAGCTCCAAACGACTTTTTGTAGGTAAATTTTACTTTCTATAGGCAAAACCGTTTCATTCACTGGAATGTTCAAATAAAAAAGCCTCACTTAGAGGCTTTTTTATTGAATTTCAATTACTTCGGTATATTAACGACGGCTGTTATAAATCTGATCAAAAATCGCACCATTCACAAAATGTGCTTGTTGTGCTTTTGCCCAACCACCAAAAACCTCATCAATGGTAAATGTTTTTAACTTAGGAAATTGTTTTGAGTATTTTGCTAACACTTCAGCATTACGCGGACGATAGAAATGCTTAGCAGCCATCTCCTGACCTAATGGTGAATATAAATAGTTGATATAGCCAGTTGCCAACCATTTATTGCCATTTTTATCTACAGTACGATCAACGATGGCAACAGAAGGCTCTGTTAAAATCGAAATAGATGGATAAACAATATCAAACTGATCTTTGCCCAAGGCTTTTTGAGTGACCAGTGCTTCATTTTCCCAAGTGAGCAACACATCGCCAATTTTACGCTCAGCAAATGTCGTCATAGAAGCGCGCGCCGCAGAGTCCATCACTTTGACGTTATGGTACATCTTGCCAACAAAGTCTTTTGCTTTCGCTTCATTACCACCTGGTTGTTTGAGTGCATAACCCCAAGCTGATAAATATACCCAGCGTGGTAGACCACCTGTTTTAGGGTTTGGTGTGATGATTTCTACACCCGGCTTAACAAGATCTTGCCAATCCTGAATTTTTTTAGGGTTACCTTTACGCACCATAAAAACAATGGTTGATGTATAAGGTGCAGAGTTATAAGGGAACTCTTTTTGCCATCCTTTATTGATTTGACCCGATTTCACGATCTCTTCAATATCATTTGCCAAAGCCAAAGTGACAACGTCACCTTTCAAGCCATCAACCACAGAGCGTGCTTGTTTACCTGAGCCACCATGAGATTGTTTAAAGTTGACTTTCACTCCAGTTCTTGACTGCCAATATTGACCAAATGACTGATTAAACTCATCATAAAATTCACGAGTCGCATCATAAGATACGTTCAGGAAATCACGTTGTGCTGCTTGAGAAGATACACTGAACGATAAACCTGTTGCGAGTAAGCCCGCTGTAAGCAAGGCTTTAAATTGAATTTTCATAGTCAAAAATCTAGATATACATAATTAAGCTAAATATATGAAATAAAATCATATTCATCAATTTAATTTGGAGATGTGGTTTACGTTATATTGCTACCATTTTTTCTTTCAAGTTTATGAATTAATTCATAAATCATCTTAAACACAGCCTATATTCAAATATATAGTATTTTATGTATTACTTATAAGAAAAAATGGATAACATGTCGCGATCCATTCATATAAGGTCTAAAAGTAGATTATTTTTCTGCTGAAATTTGGTCGTAAATCGCGCCATTTACAAAGTGCGTTTGCTGCGCTTTCGCCCAACCACCAAATACTTTATCGATGGTAAATAATTGTACCTTTGGAAATTTAGCACTGTATTTAGCTGCGATTTTTTCATTACGTGGTCTAAAATTATGTTTAGCTGCTAATTCCTGCCCCAAAGGTGAATACAGATAGTTAAGATATCCTTTTGCGAGATTACGATTCCCATTTCTATCAACGGTTTTATCCACGATGGCAACAGAAGGCTCAGCTAGGATTGAAATGGATGGATAAATAATTTCAAATTTATCTTGACTCAAACCTTGCGTCGCTAAGAGCGCTTCATTTTCCCAAGACAGTAAAACATCACCAATTCCACGTTCAGCAAAGGTCGTGAGTGATCCACGGGCTCCTGAATCTAACACTTTGACATTTTTGTATAGTCGTTTGACTAATTCACGAGCTTTCGCATCATTTCCAGCAGGCTGTTTAAGCGCATAGCCCCATGCAGATAAATAAATCCAGCGTGGCGCACCACCTGTTTTTGGGTTCGGGGTAATGATCTCAACACCAGGTTTGACTAAATCATTCCAGTCTTTGATATTTTTTGGATTGCCCTTTTTTACTAAAAAAACAATGGTAGATGTATAGGGTGCTGAATTATTTGGAAATTCTTTTTGCCAATTTTTATTGATATAACCTGCTTTTACAATTTCTTCAATATCATTTGCAAGTGCCAAGGTCACAACATCTGCTTGTAATCCTGTTGCTACAGCACGTGCTTGTTTCCCAGATCCACCATGAGATTGCTTAAATTGCACCTCTTGACCAGTACGTTTTTTCCAAAACTCACCGAAACTTTGGTTATATTCTTGATAAAATTCGCGAGTGGGATCATAAGAAACATTTAAAAATGATATATTCGCCTGTGCAGTCATACTGAACAACAATGCCCCAATACTCATTGTGCCCAATAATTTATTGAAAAAGTGCTTATTCATTAAAATCTCTTTTTTATTACATTTATGAATTGCACTATATTTTTTATTTACTTCAGTCACAATGTATTCAATAGACGAATTAATTCATTGTAAATATTTAAATTTTATATAAATTTTATTCATATGAATTGCATTTTTATCACATAAACTCTCTTTAAATTTTACCCCCTAACATCATATCTTCACCGAATCTCCATATTTTATTGATAAAAAGAGGCAAAATTTATTTCAGCTACAGGTTGAGTAACTTAAGGATTTTTGAATAACAAATTGCAAGAAAGTGTGATGCATTTGTACTTTTGTGAATTTTATGGTTAAAATGTAAACCTAATTACTCTTACAATAAATTCAAAATAGGGGAAAATTGAAATGAATTTGTGCTATTTACAAGCGTTAAGCTTAACTTTATGTGTTTTTGGTATGAGCCAGACACATGCAGCAGCGTTACAAAACCCTGCTAAATCACTACAAAACTCTAATGTAGCTGAAAAGTCTTTAACACCTATCGAACGCGCATTGACTCAACAAAAACGTGAACGTGCTGAGAACAAACCTTCTTCAGAGATGGATCAGATTAAAGTGATCACTTCTATTAAGAATGCTCCAACGCAAAACTTCCTAGCATCGCAACACCAACAGTTTTCGCGTTTTTTACAAAGTTTATTTCCTCAGCACACATCTTAAGCAATATTTTTCTCAATCTCCCCAATTGAGCCAAATTTAGCCCAGTCCGATTTAATGAATTAATCATTAAGCCACTGGGCTTTTTGCTATAATAAAACCAATTTTTATTTGATAACTTTTCTGGCTATGACAGTTCGTACTCGTATTGCACCATCTCCTACAGGTTTCCCCCATGTAGGTACTGCTTATATCGCATTATTTAACCTATGTTTTGCTCAACAGCATGGCGGTGAATTTATCTTACGTATTGAAGATACAGACCAACTCCGCTCAACACCTGAATCAGAAAAAATGATTCTCGATTCTTTGCGCTGGTTAGGGTTGAATTGGTCAGAAGGTCCAGATGTGGGTGGTCCTCATGCACCATACCGTCAATCTGAACGTATGGATATTTATAAAAAATATGCGTTAGAACTGGTTGAAAAAGGTCATGCATTCTATTGTTTTGCCACTGCTGAAGAATTAGATCAAATGCGTGCTGAACAACAAGCACGTGGTGAGTCTCCTCGTTATGACGGTCGTGGTCTAAAACATACGCCAGAAGAAGTTGAAAGACGTTTAGCGGCTGGCGAACCACATGTTATTCGCATGAAAGTACCTGAAGAAGGGATTTGTAAATTTAATGACTTACTCCGTGGTGAAGTAGAAATTCCATGGGCACAAGTTGACATGCAAATTCTGTTGAAAACCGATGGCCTACCAACTTACCACTTAGCAAACGTTGTTGATGACCATTTAATGGAAATCACTCACGTGATTCGTGGTGAAGAATGGATTCCATCTGCACCTAAACACCAATTGCTTTACCAATATTTTGGTTGGGAAATGCCTGTGCTTTGCCACATGCCACTTTTACGTAACCCTGATAAGTCAAAACTATCTAAACGTAAAAACCCAACTTCAATCAATTACTACAAAGATATCGGTGTATTACCAGAAGCATTACTCAACTATTTGGGTCGCATGGGTTGGTCAATGCCAGATGAACGCGAAAAGTTCAATTTGGCTGAGATGATCGAGAATTTTGACATCCAACGTGTATCGCTTGGGGGTCCAATTTTCGATGTAGAAAAACTCAATTGGTTAAACGGTCAATGGATCAAATCACTTAGCCCTGCTGAGCTTTTAGATACTTTATTGGCGTGGAAGGCAGATCGTGCCAAGTTAGAAGAGATTGCTGCCGCAATCCAACCACGTATTAACCTATTGTCTGAAGCAGTGAATTGGTCAGCACATTATTTTAATCACTTCCCTACACTGTCTAAAGAACAATTCGAAAGTAAAAAGTTATCTGAAGAGCAAGTTCGTCAAAGCCTACAATTTGCAATTTGGCGCTTAGAAAGCTTATTTACTTGGAATAATGACACTGTTAGCCAAACGCTAATGGATTTAGCTGCACAAATGGAAATTAAATTACGTGACTTTATGCCTGCGTTCTTTATTGCCATTGCGGGTTCTACTGCTTCAACGCCAGTGATGCAAACCATGGTGACCATTGGTCCTGATTTGACTTTTGCTCGTCTGCGTCATGCACTCGAAATCGTTGGCGGTCCAAGTAAAAAAGAGCTTAAAGTATGGGAAAAATTGAATGAAAGCTTAAAACTGCCGAAAAATGATGCAGTTGATGAAGCTTAATTAAATTTTTTATTGACGCATGAGTGTTATATCCCTAATATAGCGCTCACACAGATTGAGCACTTAGCTTGATACCTAGATTGCTTTTATAGCATTGACTGTGTTGCCTCATAAGTCCCTATCGTCTAGAGGCCTAGGACATCGCCCTTTCACGGCGGTAACCGGGGTTCGAATCCCCGTAGGGACGCCAAATTCTAAAAAACCACTGACCTCGATCAGTGGTTTTTTTTCATCTATACATTTTTGATTTTAGTTTCGATGTTATAGAATTAAGCAAAAGAAATACGGAGCGCTCATGCAGTACCAATGCCCTAAATGTCAAAGTCGTAAAATTCTTCCTTTAGCAAGTGCCAATGCACCTGCTGTACGACCAAATGTTCCTAAAAGCTTAATCATCCTCATACCCACTCTATTTTTACTCCTATTATTGGTGATTATTAGCGTTGTACTGATGATTTTTAGTAATGGTGCTGGTGAGACACTTCAAATTGCAACTGTGATCGTATTTTTAATTGCAGTGATTGCGGGTGTGATGTTCTGGAAAGATTTACCAGATTTCAAAATTTCGATGCAAGCCTTCATGCAATCTCAAAAGAAATGGAAATGCCGTGAATGTAATCACGAATGGGAAAATTAATTGTTTATTTTCATAAGTCCTTAAAGCTCATTTGAGCTTTAAGGACTTAAAATTAAATAAATTTAAATTTTATATATGAGTAGTAGACAAAACCTTCAAAAGAGCATAATTTAATGAAATATATCTCATTTTTGCATGGATAAGCAAGGAGAACCATAATGATAATAAAAACTATTTCAATCACTATTCTTTGATCTAAAACCTACTCGAACGGCTAATTTATCCAATCTCGAGCCATCCACATCCTTAAACCCTCGAAATCAAATGTGGTTATACCTACGTGATGCATTACGTGGGAATGCTGAAGCACAATATCAATTAGGTCTGAGTTACTTAAATGGTGAACTAGGTTTGGATCGAAATTATCAAATTGCTGAAAAATGGCTGAACCAATCAGCGAATGCTGGAAATGAAAATGCAAAAAGAACTCTACTTCAAGCTTATAGTCTTTTAGCTTTTTCATAAAATTAATTCATAAAAAAACCAGCCTGAAGGCTGGTTTTTTTATTAGATGGAATTAACCACCAATTTTGCGATATTTCTGGCGCTTAGCCACTAAATCATCGCCGTCACGTTTACGACGATATTCTTCGAACTCAGCATAGTTTCCTGTGAAGAATTCTGGTGTTTCACCTTCGAATGACAAGATGTGCGTTGCAATACGATCTAGGAACCAACGGTCATGCGAGATGACCATTACAGTACCAGGGAATACTAAAATTGCATCCTCAAGTGCACGTAAAGTTTCGATATCCAAGTCGTTCGATGGTTCATCGAGAAGGATAACGTTTGCGCCCATTTGTAGAATTTTCGCAAGCTGTAAACGGTTACGCTCACCACCTGACAATTGACCTACACGCTTCTGCTGATCTTGGCCTTTAAAGTTAAAACGACCAATATACGCACGTGATGCGATTTCATATTCACCAATACGTAAGATATCTAAACCGCCAGAAACTTCTTCCCAAACCGTTTTATTGTTATCTAAGGTGTCACGAATCTGACCCACGTAAGCCACTTTAACTGACTCACCTAGCGTTACCGTACCTGTATCAGGTTGCAATTCGCCTGTCATCATACGGAATAGTGTGGTTTTACCCGCACCGTTCTCACCCACGATACCCACGATCGCACAAGGTGGAACAACAAAAGATAAATCTTTGTAAAGTGTACGATCACCAAACGATTTGCTGATGCCTTCAACTTCTACAACCTTGTTCCCCAGACGTGGACCAGGTGGAATGTAGATTTCAGACGTTTCGTTACGTTGTTGGAATTCACGAGAGTTAAGCTCTTCAAAGCGTTCCATACGTGCTTTATTTTTCTTTTGCTGACCTTTTGCATTAGAACGAACCCATTCAAGTTCTTTTTTCAATGCTTTAGCAAAAGATTCTTCTTGCTTCTGTTCTTGCTCTAAGCGGGCATTTTTCTGCTCTAACCAAGAAGAATAATTACCTTGATAAGGGATACCCATACCACGGTCAAGCTCAAGAATCCACTCAGCAACGTTATCCAAGAAATAACGGTCATGCGTAATCGCAACGATTGTACCAGGGAAGTCTTTTAAGAAACGTTCCAACCATGAAACAGATGATGCATCCAAATGGTTCGTCGGTTCGTCAAGAAGCAACATGTCTGGTTTAGACAAGAGCAAACGGCAAAGTGCCACACGACGGCGCTCACCACCTGACAATTTAGTGACATCAGCATCCCAAGCTGGCAAGTTTAACGCTGCCGCTGCTTGTTCAAGCTGGTTATTTAAGTTATGCGCATCCCAAGTTTGAATAATTGCTTCAAGCTTTTCTTGCTCTTTTGCAAGTGCATCAAAGTCGGCATCTTCAGCTGCATATTCAGCGAAAACTTCATCAAGACGAGCTAACGCATCAAGTGCTTCACGAACGCCATCTTCAACGTTGCCACGAACGTCTTTTGTTTCATCTAATGGCGGCTCTTGCTCAAGGTAGCCGATTTTGATGCCTGGTTGTGCACGAGCTTCACCAGAGAAATCTTTATCTACGCCAGCCATAATACGAAGCAAGGTAGATTTACCTGCACCGTTTAAACCAAGAACACCAATTTTAGCGCCTGGGAAAAATGATAAAGAGATGTCTTTAAGGATTTCGCGCTTAGGCGGAACCATCTTAGACACACGGTTCATCGTGTAAATATATTGGGCCACGTAGGACTCCTCTATAAAAAAAACAAAATCCGCTGTAAATACAAATCGCGGACAAATAATTAGCGAGCATTATACGATGAATACGATAAAAACATAAGCCATACGCCCGAACTTGCAAGGAATGTTACAAGTTTATTTTTTCATCAAATTCACCATTCAAAGTGCACAAGAATATGGCTTTTAAATGAGCAACATATGAGAATTTTAGATAACTTTTTCAATATTTTATAAATTTTATAATATGATTAGGGTGCTATATTCTCATTGAACAATTTTTAAACCACAAGAAGATCTCAAAATGACATATAAGGACGAAACCCTCGCCATCCATGCTGGATACTCACCTGAACCAACGACTAAAGCTGTTGCGGTACCCATTTATCAAACGACGTCTTACTCATTTGATAATACGCAACATGGCGCAGACCTATTCGATTTAAAGGTCTCTGGGAATATTTATACACGGATTATGAACCCAACGACTGCTGTGCTTGAACAACGTATTGCAGCACTCGAAGGTGGGATCGGCGCATTAGCACTTGCATCAGGTATGGCAGCCATTACCTATGCCATTCAAACCATTGCTGAAGCTGGGGACAATATCGCTTCTGTATCTACACTTTATGGTGGTACATATAATTTATTTGCACATACGCTACCAAAACAAGGGATCGAAGTGCGCTTCTTCGATTATCAAAATCCAGAAAGTTTGCGGGCACTTGTTGATGAAAAAACTAAATTAGTCTTCGTTGAGTCTATTGGTAATCCACTCGGCAATATTATTGATTTAGAGGCGATTTCCAAGCTTGCACATGAACTTGGTATTCCTGTGATTGTGGACAATACGGTTGCTACACCAGTGCTTCAAAAATCTTTTGAATTTGGTGCAGATATTGTTGTTCACTCTCTAACCAAGTACATCGGCGGACATGGTAATTCGATCGGCGGTATCATTGTTGACAGCGGTAAATTCCCTTGGGGTAAATATCCAGATCGTTTTAAAGCATTAAATACTCCCGATCCAAGCTATCACGGCGTGAACTATGTCGAAGCGCTTGGTGAAGCAGCTTATATTGCACGTGCTCGTGTCGTGCCATTACGCAACACAGGTGCAGCGATTAGCCCACAAAATGTTTTCTTAATCCTGCAAGGTTTAGAAACATTAAGTTTACGTATGGAACGTCATACTGAAAATGCTTTAAAAGTTGCTCAATATTTACAAGCTCATCCAAAAGTAAAATGGGTAAATTACGCAGGACTACCTGATCACCCGCAACATGCTTTAGCTCAGAAATACGTTAAGGGCAAACCTTCAGCAATTCTTTCATTTGGTGTACAGGATGGCTTAGCAGGCGGAACTCGCTTTATTGATGCCCTACAATTATTCACACGATTGGTGAATATCGGTGATGCAAAAAGCTTAGCATGTCACCCAGCAACCACAACGCATCGCCAATTGAATGAAGAAGAGTTAAAAGCTGCTGGCGTTTCTACGGATATGGTTCGCTTATCTATTGGAATCGAACATGCTGACGATTTAATCGCCGACCTAGAACAAGCGCTCGCTCAAGTTTAATCTTGGTAATACATTAGAAATAAAGCCTCATGACTGGGGCTTTATCCTCATTTACCATATCGTCTTTTTCAATTATTTTATTCGTATTACCACAATAAAAAATTAGAGCATTTACTCTAATTTTTACAATAAATTCATAAACTTATGCCATGGTTTATTTTCATTTTTCCACTATGCTGATTTGTATGACACGTTTAAAAATACGTGTTCCACAATTCATTGCATTTACAGGGAGAATGAAGTGAATAAAAAATTAGAACAACGTTTTAAAAAACGTGTCCATGGAAAAAATATTCTGATTACAGGCGCGTCCAGTGGTATCGGTTTAACTGTTGCACATCAATTGGCTGCGGCAGGTGCGCATGTATTATTGGTGGCACGAACTGAGGAAACTTTACAACAAGTAAAATATGAGATTGAGCAAAAAGGGGGAAAAGCTGACATTTTTCCTTGTGATTTGAATGATATGAGTTCAATCGATGCTGTAACGCAACAAATCTTCAATAGCGTCACACATATTGATATTTTAATTAATAATGCAGGTCGTTCGATTCGCCGTGCAGTCCATGAGTCCATCGACCGTTTTCACGATTTTGAACGCACGATGCAACTCAACTATTTTGGTGCTGTTCGCCTCATTTTAAATATCCTTCCACATATGATAGACCGTGAACGTGGACATATTATTAATATTAGTTCAATTGGTGTATTAGCCAATGCTACACGCTTCTCTGCATATGTCGCTTCAAAAGCTGCATTGGATGCATTTAGCCGTTGCCTATCAGCTGAAGTACATGCGCATAATATCGCTATCACCTCGGTCTACATGCCTTTGGTCAGAACGCCGATGATCGCTCCAACTAAAATATATAAATACGTGCCAGCACTTTCACCGAATCAAGCTGCAGATTTAATCGCTGGTGCTATTGTGAACCGTCCAAAAAAGGTAGCGACTGGTCTTGGAAAACTTGCATCAATTACTTATGCAATTGCACCTGATATTAATAATAAATTGATGTCGATTGGATTTAATTTATTTCCAAGCTCTACTGCTTCTGTCGGTCGCCAAGAGAAATTAAACATTGTACAGCGTGCATATGCCCGACTATTTCCTGGCGAACATTGGTGATCGAACAAGTTAATTTAAGTACTTTGTGAGATGATCTTGTTACATTTTCACTGTGTGATTTTAATTATTCTTTAAGAATTAAATGCCATGATCAAAACATAAAATAGGAGTTTGTCATGGCTCAAATTTATTTTTTTAGATTATTTTTTCTAGCAGTTGCCGTTTTGATTTTTACTCAAATCATGAGCATGATTATTCAGCAACATTACTCATTCGACACCTTATTACAGCTAGGTTTATTTTTAATTTTGCTTGAGCTGGGATTCAACATAAAACCAGCCGATGCTCAAAATAAAACTGAATTGGATCAACAGCAGATGAATCATGCCAAAGCACCAAAGTCTTATGCATATCATTTGTCAAAAATAGGTTTAGGCACGATCGCATTCAGCTTGATCTTACCGAATCTTATTTAGTGCTAATCATGATTGGGTTCAAATATAGGCGTAAAAAAAAAATCGAGATCATTCGTTAGGCGGCAGAGTTATGTTATAAACCTTGCATCTTATTGATTTTATGCTTTGTACTTATGCGTGGTTTAGCTTTAGTGCTGCAATGTGCAGCCATCGCATTTGCGATATTCCTCATTTATCAAGTTACTCTCGGTTTTTATACTCAAGAATTTAAAGTTTTAGACGTTGTTGCTGATGTGGGCACTATTCTCATCTGTATCGATCTTGCCGTATTCTTGTGGCATAGCCGCCAAACTAAAGCTGCCAACCTACAAGACTATGCACAAAAGATCGAACAATCAGTTCCAAAATTCGTAAAAATTTCACGAAAATTAGGTCATCTCGGGATTTTATTGATCTTAACCAGCTGGATTGTCCCCATGATTAATGGATAAATTAAAAACCTCCCATTTGGGAGGTTTTTAATATCACTTACTGATGAAATGAGACCATTTAAGATAAAAAGTTGACTTGACCAGATTTCACATCATAGATTGCGCCAACAATCCCAATCTCTTTACGCTCAATCATGTCTCTTAGCGTGTCACTATTTTTAATAATATAATTAATATTATTTCGCACATTTAACACGGTTACAGCATCAATAAAATTGGTTGTAAGTTGATAATTACTCATATCATTTTTGACTGTTTCTGCCGCCTGCATAATCGGCTTCAAGAAATGCTGAACGTTCGGTGTATCTTTCAGTTGACTCAAATCCACCTTTTGCTCAAATAAATTACAAGCAGATCCTACCGCTCCACAGTCCGTATGCCCCAATACCACGATCAGTTTTGAACCCTTGGTTTTACATGCGAACTCTAAAGACCCTACGACTTTTTGACCAGCAATATTTCCAGCAATACGCAAACTGAATAAATCACCGATTCCTACATCAAAAATGCGCTCTGTCGGTGCTCTAGAATCCATACAACCCAACACTGCAGCAATAGGGTGTTGCCCTGCATTTGACGTAACTTGAATTTGGCGAGCAATATTATGGTGTAAACGCTGATGATTAATAAAACGCAAGTTCCCGTCTTTTAACATCTGTAAAACTTGATCAGGACTGAGCTGTTTTTGGAGTTCTTGCGTACTCACATCAAGATCGAGCTCGTCCTCTTTTATTTCAGGATAATGTGCTTTAAAACCCTGTAAATTAACTTTTACCCCCTGCTTTACCGCCACTTCACTTTGAAAGTCCTTAATAATTTGATAGATATCTGGATCAATATAATAGGTATTGGATGCATCGATTAGCACCGTTTCATGCGGTTTAATTTTTTCTAAAGCGGTGACGAGTGCGGCACGATTTAAAAAACTTAAATTCGGTGCTAATTCAATACGGGTAAGTGAGCCATGCAAATGTTTTTCATGGATCACACGTACACCACGGTGTAGATGACTCTGTAAGATAATCAATAAACTGATCACTAAACCAATCATGATGCCTTTCAGTAAATCAGTTGCAATGATTGCAACTACCGTGACAATAAAAGGTAAAAATTGTTTCCAACCCTGCGCATAAATCCGTTTAAATAGGCTTGGTGTTGCCAATTTAAATCCAGTCAAGATTAAGATTGCTGCCAATGAAGATAGCGGTATCGCATTGATCAATGGGGTGAGCGCCGCCACTGCAACAATCAGTAAAAAACCATGAAAGATTGCAGAAAATTTAGTTTTAGCTCCACTGGTTGCATTCACTGAACTACGAACAATGACTGATGTAATCGGCATACCACCGATCAATCCTGACATAGAGTTTCCTACCCCCTGTGCAAATAATTCACGATTCGGTGGTGATGAGCGCTTTTGTGGATCCATCTTATCGGCAGCTTCTAAATTTAACAGTGTTTCAAGAGAAGCCACCACCGCTAAAGTAATTGCACCCGTATAAATTAAACTATTATTCCAATACGAAAAATCTGGAAACTGGAAAATCGCTTCTGAACCAGAAAAGATATTCGGAAGATTAATCAATTGTTGAGGGTTTACTGCATATGGAGAGCCGATTTTCAACATGATAAAGTTGAGAAGTCCAGCAAATATCACCGCAATCAAGGCTGAAGGCAGCGGCAGTTTTTTTAATTTACTACTATCCCACAGTAGAATTAACGCAATACAACTCAGACCAATTAATCCTGAGCCGATATCAATATGACTCAGCACAGATTGAATTGACCATTGATCAATCAAAACAAAGCCTTTGACGTCCAAACCAATCAATTTGGGTAATTGACTGATAATCAGTAACAGACCAATCGCGGCAAGTAATCCCAAAATCACATTGGTGGGTACGAAATTTGAGAAAACACCTAACCTAAAAATACCAAATAATATTTGTAAAATTCCAGCTAAAAACAATGTGAACAAAAAGGCTTGATAATTACCTTGAAGTAATTCAATTTGGGTCAATACGATCGCCACTAAGCCTGCAGCGGGACCAGATACACTGATATGTGAGCCACTAAAAAAACCAACAACGATTCCACCAATCACGCCAGCAATGATGCCTGAAATGAGTGGTGCACCTGATGCATGAGCTATGCCCAAACAAAGCGGAAGTGCAACAAGGAAAACAACCAGACCTGAGAGCAAATCACGACTATAAAATCGAGGTTTCAGCTCTTCATTTTGAGATATACTCATGTTTAATTTCTCTTAATTATATGACTTATAAAGTTAAAAATAATTTTGAAGTGATGAATTGATTATTAAGTTTTTCTTATTGTTTTATACCATCTTAAAGTTTATATTTAAAATAAATCACCTTGATGTTCTTCATTTATTTAAAAACATAAGCATAAAAAAACCTCCCATATGGGAGGTTTTTTACCTGATTAAAGATTACTTCGAACCTTTAACCCCTGCTTGTAATAATAATGCACCTAAACCACCAATCTTCTGTTCTTGTGGTTTCTGCTGCTGAGGTTTTTTCGCATGTTGTGGGCGATCACCGTGTGGACGTGCTTGCTGAGGACGCTTAGCATGTGGTTTACGCTCACCACGTTGCTCTTGCTGACCATGAGTTTCACGACGTGGCTGGCGCGGTGCCTTCGCAGGTACTTCAGATCCTGCAGGACGCATCGATAAATTCACGCGATTACGTTCCACATCAACTTGTAACACACGCACTTGAACAATTTGCCCTGGTTTCACAAACTTATGTGGATCAGAAATAAATTCATTCGCTAGTTCTGAAATATGAACTAAACCATCTTGATGAACACCAACATCAACAAATGCACCAAAGTTCGTTACATTAGTCACTACACCTTCAAGCTCTAAGCCTTCAGTCAGCTGTGAAACCTCAGTAATGTCATCACGGAACTTCGCTGTACGGAACTCTGGACGGGGATCACGACCTGGTTTTTCAAGCTCCGCCAAAACATCTTGGATCGTTGGTAAACCAAATTTGTCATCAACAAACTCTTCAGGTTTAACCTGACGAATGATTTCAGTATTGCCAATAATATCTTTTACAGTGGTCGCTTTCGCTTCAACAATCTTGTTGACTAAACCATAAGACTCAGGATGAACTGCTGAAGCATCCAATGGCTCTGAACCGTCTTGAATACGTAAGAAACCTGCAGCTTGCTCAAAAGTACGCTCACCTAAGCGTGGTACTTTTTTCAAATCTTGACGATTATCAAAACGACCATTCTCTTTACGGTAGTCTACAATTTGCTGTGCTATAGATTTGTTTAATCCTGCGATGTAACCCAAAATCGCTGAAGATGCTGTATTCACATCTACACCAACTGAGTTCACACAGTCTTCCACTACAGCTTCAAGCGTTTTTGCCAAGCCTGTTTGATTCACATCGTGTTGATATTGACCTACACCAATTGATTTAGGATCAATCTTCACAAGTTCAGCCAATGGATCTTGTAAACGACGCGCAATAGATACTGCACCACGAATCGATACGTCTAAATCTGGTAATTCTTGTGAAGCCAATTCAGATGCTGAATATACTGAAGCACCTGCTTCAGATACAGACACGCGCGTTAAGTTAAGATCAGCATGAGCAGCCATCATTTCCGCAACAACAGCTTCTGTTTCACGACTCGCGGTACCGTTACCAATAGCAATTAGCTCAACATTGAATTCACGACATAAACGTGCCAATTCATTGATCGACCCTTCTTTATCTTCTTTAGGTGCGAATGGATAAATCGTGCTGTGCGCCAATACATCTCCAGATGCATTCACGACAGCCAATTTCACACCTGTACGGATACCAGGATCCACACCTAAAGTAGTACGTGAACCTGCTGGTGCAGATAAAAGTAAATGACGTAAATTTTCTGCAAATACTTGCATTGCTTCTGCTTCAGCAGCCAAACGCTTTTCTGTCAGAAGTGAATGCTCAATTGTAGGGCGGACTTTGCCGAGCCAGAATAATTTTGCAGTTTGCTTCAGAAAATCTTGACGGGCTTGAGGTTGAACTTGATCAAGATTGTATTCAGTTTCAATGCGCGCCAAAGGAGCATCATTTTCACCATCAACTTTTAGACCGAGTACATTCTCTTGACGTCCACGTAACATTGCCAATAAGCGATGTGATGGAACTTTGTTTAAATTTTCAGAAAAATCGAAGTAGTCACGGAATTTTTTACCAACTTCTTTTTTCTCTTCACTAGCAACTAAGCTTTTTAACACTGCTGTTTTTGCAAACATCGCTTTAAGCTCTGTCGTAAGTGCAATATTTTGTGCCCAGTCATCAATGAGAATATGTTGAACAGCGTCTAATTGACTTTCTAAATCAGGATAATCTTCATGATTAAATCCTGCTAAAGCTTCTGCAGGTTCAACATTTTCATTATAGATTTTTTCAGCGATTGGGCCTAAACCAGCCTCTTTTGCTTTAAATGATTTACTGGTACGTTTTGGACGATACGGTGCGTAAATTTCTTCTAATGCATTTTTTGTTTCAACGGCATTGACGCGAGCTAACAAATCATCCGTGAGTTTATTTTGTTCTTTCAGTGATTCAATGACCTTTTCACGGCGTTCAAATAAATCACGAAGGTAAGTTAATCGGGTATCCAGTTGACGTAACTGCGTATCGTCTAAGCCTTGAGTTACTTCTTTACGGTAACGTGCAATAAATGGAACACTAGAACCTTCATCAATCAGCTTAATGGCAGCTTCTACTTGGTTTGGACGTACGGCAAGTTCACTTGCCAACTGCTGAACTAAGTCAGTCATCGTGTTAAATTCCACAAGGATAAGGACTAAAAGTTAGTGATTATAAAGACCGAGACTATAAAATCCACAATTGTTTTGAATATTTGCAATGAAATTTTAAATAAAAGTCTAAATTTTTCTGGTTTTATCTCCCAAAGAAAAAGCTTCAGGTGAAGTCTCTGATCAATTATGTGAGTGTAATGCCTCATTGTGTCATCACTTTGACAATCAACTAAAACATTTAACTCTTTAAAATCACTTTATTTTTCTAATTTTGATGTAAATTTCTTGCTTTCAATACCACTTCAAATTAGCTTCATATTGAATAGCGATTTTATTTTAAATTATTTGCCTAAAAACAGGTCAACACTTGTTGTGATTTGGTTTCAAAACACGCTTAAAATTGTAATTTTGAGCAATTTGATACATAGTCTTAACAAGAACTTAGGCATTATACTGAGACAAATGAATATTTATAAATACAACTTTTAAGGGAGTGCATCATGAGTTTAGTTGTACCTGCTGAAAATACTGATGTAGTACACAATGACACTGACAGAGTTGAGCGCATTCTGGTCGTCGACGATGATGTGCGTCTTCGTACCCTTTTACAACGGTTTTTAGAAGATAAAGGTTTTGTGGTTAAAACCGCACATGATGCCACGCAAATGGATCGGTTATTACAACGTGAACTTTTCTCGCTCATCGTTTTAGATTTTATGCTTCCTGTAGAAGATGGTTTAAGCATTTGTCGTCGTTTAAGGCAGTCTAACATCGACACGCCTATTATTATGCTCACTGCACGTGGTAGCGACTCTGATCGTATTGCAGGGCTTGAAGCAGGTGCTGATGACTATCTACCAAAACCATTCAACCCAAATGAATTGTTAGCTCGTATCCGAGCTGTACTACGTCGACAAGTGCGTGAGGTTCCTGGGGCACCAAGCCAGAATGTTGAAGTGGTTTCATTTGGTCCTTGGTCACTCGATCTATCGACTCGAACATTGACTCGTGAGGGTCAAGTGGTGACCTTAACTACTGGTGAGTTCGCAGTACTCAAAGCATTGGTGCAACATCCTCGTGAACCGTTGACACGTGATAAATTAATGAATTTGGCACGTGGTCGTGAATGGGGAGCAATGGAACGCTCTATTGATGTTCAAGTCTCTCGTTTACGTCGTTTAATCGAGGAAAATCCGGCTCGTGCACGCTATATTCAAACGGTGTGGGGTGTGGGATACGTATTCGTACCAGATGGTGCAGAATAATTTTTAAACAATGGACTCCGCCATCAATGATGTCGGGGTCTTTATTTTATGTATTGAACAATTACATGCACTTATTCTTTTTAAGCCCAAATTCTCAGGTTAGACCGTGAAACTTGATCCTATTGACCCACAAAAATTTAATGAGTTTGTTGCGTATTCAGAGCGAAAACGAACCAAATGGGAACGCTTTCTTGACAAAATCAAGCCGCGCTCCGCTGCAATGAGAACAACAGTTTTAGTTGTTTTTGTGGTGTTCTTTAGTCTGTTTATGTCACTTTGGTTTTTTTGGAAAACCCTCTATTTGCCAGAGATTCAACAGCATGCACGCTACCTTGCAGTTGAACTCGAAATTATCAACAACCCTGACCTTCGAATTTTTCATGGTGACACTGAACTTGATGTTGATACATGGTTAAAACAGCGTGTTGGAATTGAATACGTTACAGACCCTGCTGCATTCCCCAACCAGCGTGACAAAGTCATCGCTGAATTCTTTACGAATCAAGTTGAAAAACGATTAGCCAAAGAACTCGACGTACCTGAAGTCACTGTCTATTTCCAATTTAAACCCAGTCCACGTATTTGGATTCAAACTCCAGAAATGAACGGGAATTGGGTTCAAGAGCCGTTAAAAACTTATGCGAATTATAGCCCCGAATTGATTTTGGCATGGTTTCTTGGCGTACCGCTGATTTCAGCCATGATTATCTTAACTTTAGTGAGACAGCTCAATCGCCCACTACGCCGACTTCAAAATGCAGCAAATAGCTATAGTAAAACTGGAAAAGCCCCCTATCTTGAGACGAACCACGGACCTTTGGAAATCCGCCAAGTCAACCAAGCCTTTAATCATATGATTTATACATTGGAGCTCACTGAACGTGATCGTCAAATTATGTTGGCTGGTATTTCACATGATTTAAGAACCCCGCTCACTCGAATTCGACTGAGTGCCGAAATGATGTCAGATGATGACTTCTTGAAAGAAGGCTTAATCTTTGATGTGGATGATATGGATGCCATTCTTAATCAGTTTATTTCTTACATGCGTGATGGTTCAGATGAAGACCTGAAAGAAACCAATATCAATACCCTTTTGCAAGAATTAGTTATTCAGTTTAAACCCCTGGATATTCGCTTTGAACCAGAAGAACTCCCACTAATTACTGCTCGTTCGCTTTCCCTCAAGCGCTTAATTGGTAACTTAATTAATAATTCTAAGCGTTATGGTGCTGAACCCATTGAGCTAAGTGCGAAAGTCGAGGGAGATCATCTAAAAATTTGTGTTGCTGATCACGGTGCTGGAATCCCAGAAGATCAAATTGAAGACCTTATGCAACCTTTTGTACGTGGTAATGAAGCACGAACAATCCAAGGGAGTGGTCTTGGTTTAGCTATTGTGAAACGAATTGTCGATATTCATGAAGGTGAATTAAAAATTCATAATCGTCCTGAAGGAGGTCTTGAAGCGGTCATTCTACTGCCCCTTTCAACACCTCAAGTTGCTGATATTTCAACCAATAGCACCTTAGATAAAATCAGGCAAACCATCACCGAACGATTTTGATGAATGGTGAATAGTTGAACGGTTGAATTGGTTTAATTATTCACCACAATGAAAATTAAATATAAAAAACAATATCTTATAAACCATAATATATCTTTATATCCGCATTTTTTGAAAAAATTAGACCTTAGCCTAACAGGTATGCAAAATGGCTCGCTTGATCGGTACAATCGGTGCCAGATCCAGAATATCAAGAGAAGAGTAAACCATGTCTTTAGATCGCATTCGTTTAGAGTCACTTCATGAAAAAGTCATTTCAGCTGAACAAGCTTCAACGTTTATTGAAGATGGCATGACCGTAGGTATGAGTGGTTTCACGCGTGCTGGTGAAGCTAAAGCAGTTCCATTGGCATTGGTAAAACGCGCTCATACAAACCCTTTAAAGATCACTTTAATCACAGGTGCGTCTTTGGGTAATGACTTAGATAAACAGTTAACTGAAGCTGGCGTATTGGCTCGTCGTCTACCTTTCCAAGTCGACAATACTTTGCGTAAGGCGATCAATAAAGGCGAAGTAATGTTTATTGATCAGCATTTGTCAGAAACTGTTGAACAAATGCGTAATAAACAATTGAAAAAGCCTGATATTGCAGTCATCGAAGCTGTAGCAATTACTGAAGATGGTGGCATCATTCCAACTACTTCAGTAGGTAACTCAGCAAGCTTTGCAATCTTTGCAGAAAAAGTAATTGTTGAAATTAACACAAATTTAAGCCTAGCATTCGAAGGCTTGCACGATATTTATATCCCATCTTATCGTCCGACACGTCAGCCGATCCCACTCACTCAAGTCGATGAGCGTATTGGTACACATGCAATTAATATCGATCCTGCTAAAATTGTTGGCATCGTATTTAACAGCGAATTCCATGATTCTCCATCAACAGTGACTGCACCAGATGATGAGACTCAAGCAATTGCAAACCACTTAATCGAATTCTTTGAAAAAGAAGTCGCTGATGAACGTCTTCCTAAAAATTTAGGTCCATTACAAGCAGGTATTGGTTCAATTGCCAATGCGGTATTAACGGGTCTTAAGGAATCGAATTTTGAAGATCTCATCATGTACTCAGAAGTACTTCAAGACTGTACTTTTGAATTAATTGATGCTGGTAAAATGAAATTCGCTTCTGGCTCATCAATTACACTTTCTGCCCGTTATGGTGAAAAAGTATTCAATAATCTTGAGCAATACAAAGACAAACTTGTATTACGCCCTCAAGAAATTTCAAACCACCCAGAATTGGTACGCCGTTTAGGGATTATCGGGATCAATACTGCGCTTGAATTTGACATCTACGGCAATGTGAACTCTACGCACGTATGTGGTTCAAAAATGATGAATGGTATTGGTGGTTCAGGTGACTTCGCACGTAATGCGCATATCGCAATCTTCGTGACAAAATCAATCGCTAAAGGTGGTGACATTTCATCTGTAGTGCCAATGGCATCTCACGTAGATCATACAGGTCATGATGTAGACGTTCTTGTGACTGAACAAGGTCTTGCTGATTTACGTGGTCTTGCACCGCGCGAACGTGCACGTGCAATCATTGATAACTGTGTTCACCCATTGTATAAAGATGCATTAAACGACTATTTTGATCGTGCATGTGCTAAAGGTGGACAAACCCCTCACCTACTTACAGAAGCGCTCTCTTGGCATTCTAATTTTGAAGAAACAGGTCATATGTTATCTGCACCTGCTGAAGCAAAATCTGCATAAGTATGAATTTGAAAAAAGCCCTGATATTCAGGGCTTTTTTATTTCAACGATTCTAAAATACTTTTAAATCATCATGATAATTGACATAAACCAATAAAATAGGCAGGATTGAATAAGATACTTAAATGTGAACCAGTTTACATTTTATTAATATTAAATTACACAAAATCACACTTTTATAGCTGAACTTTACACATAATTTAAATATTATTATTTCATAGCAAGATTATGAGTGAACAAATAATAATAACAGCGTACTGTTTCATCAGTTTTCCTTCCTAGATTTCCCCCAAAATCTAGGAATTTTTTTGTCTATATGTTTTACAGAACTCAAGTTTAGTGTCCGCATAAAAAAACCTCGATGTTCGAGGTTTTTGTGTTTGAGACGAATTCTATTTTAATGATTACCTTGAACTTTTTCCTCAATCTCTTCCACACTGGTGTGACGAACATCGTAGCCTTTAGCCATATAAATCACTTGTTCAGAAATATTACGCGCATGGTCACCAATACGCTCTAGAGATCTCAGCACCCACATAACATTCAGAACACGAGAAATATGACGAGGATCCTCAATCATGTAAGTCATTAATGTACGTGTAGCAGATTGGTATTCACGATCGATATCTGCATCAGCCAACAATACTTTTAGTGCTTGCTCTGCATCAACGCGTGCAAATGCATCCAATGCATCATGAATCATTACTCGAACTTGGTTACCGATATGACGTGTTTCCATATAACCACGAGGTGACTCACCTTCTTCACATAGATTTTGGGCTATACGTGCAATTTTAGCTGCTTCATCACCTATACGTTCTAAATCGGTATTGGCCTTGCTCATTGCAATCACCATACGGAGATCACTTGCAGCAGGATGACGGCGTACTAAAATCAAAGTCAAGCCTTCATCAATTTCACGCTCATAGCGATTTACCGTATTATCCTGAAATTGGACATCTACAGCCAAATTCACATTGGTGTCTAAAAGAGCATGAATGGCATTAGCAACTTGTTGCTCAACCAAACCACCCATCGCCATAAATTTGGTATGGACATCTTGCAAATCTTCGTTAAATTGAGAAGAAATATGGTGGCTAAGTACAGGATTATTAGAGCTCAAAGTCTTATTACTCCACACAGCGTGAATAGATTGAAATTTTTGCCATATTAAAGCATATCAATTGTGAATATTTGATGACAAAACAATCAATTTATTCTATTTTTCAACTAACCATGCATTCATTTGACGAAGCTCATTTTCATTCAATTGCCCCACAGAAGCCTTCAACCTCAACACATTCAACACATAATCATATTGAGCATTCACAAAATCTAATCGCGTTGCAAAAGCATTTCTTTGCGCAAGCAACACATCAACCATACTTTTAAGCCCTTCATCATACTGAGCTTGGGATGCTTTCGCGACTAATGCTGAAGAATCCATGGCAGCTTTGCGCGCTTGCAATGTAGCACTATCCATATCAATTTGTAGGTAAGATTTTTTAGCATCTGTGGTTGCTTTACGTATCGCAGCTTCTAATTGGCGTTCCGACTTTTCAACATTTTTTTTCGCTTTATCAATATTAATTTTAGTTCTTCCACCGGTGTAGGCATTCCAGTTCATTTCTACACCCACCTGATCAAATTTCCCATCACTTGATATAGCTGTTTGTGGTGACTGTTCACTATAACCATAAGTGACTACTGCTTCGACTTGAGGATAAAGCGCCGCTTGCTCTACACGTCGCTGATCATTGGCATATTGACGTTGCAAACGCGCTTGTAGAATTTCAAGATTCTGTTCTTGAGCTAATTTAGTCCATTCACTCATGATATTCGGTACAGGCTTTTGATACTCGAAATCATCACTTAAAACAGCGAGCTTTTCTTGGTAAGGTCCAATCAACTGAGCAAGTTGCTCTTGTGCCAAGATTAATTGAACACCTGTCGCAATTCGATTTGCTCGCGCATTTTGATATTGTGCATTCGCTTCGCTCACATCGCTTTCAGCAACTAAACCTTCTTTGAGTTTGGCATTCATCATATTGAGCTGCTCGAATAATGCTTTTTCTTCTTGAGCGTTAGTGAGCGTTAAAGCCTGTTGACGTAGTACATTAAAATAAGCTTCAGAGACATTTAATATATGTTGTTGCTGTTGCTGTTTTAAAGTGACTTCACTCAGTTGAACTGAGGTTTTTACCTGTTTATATCCCTGCCAAGCATCCATTCTGAAAATGGGTTGTCGTGCAGTAATCGCAATTTGACGAGTGGTCGATGTCGATGCCAACAGGTTAGAACTATTAAAAAAAGGATTCGATTCTGTACTTGAACGATTTACATCTTGGTTTTTACGCGTCACATTTCCTGAAACGGTTACTGTCGGCAGCAAATTACCTTTTGCTAAACCTATATTTAACTGATCAGCCTCATACTGCAACACGTTGGCTTGCCAATTTGGATCGGTTTGCTTTGCTCGCTCATAGGCTTCAACGAGGTTCAATGCAAAGCTCATCGGGCTAAGCGCAATTAAACTGACTGCAAGTAGAGTTTTTTTCATGATAATGACTTCACAGTACCTTAAGCATTTGAATAACAAGTAATTAGAATAGGATGTTGCAAATATAATCTTTAATCGAGCTTTTTACGTATCAATTTTATTATTTTTTCATTTAATCCGGAGAATTATTTTGAATTATGCGCATTGGTGTATGTTTTTTATACATTACTTTAACGCTTGATTGCGAAGCAACTACAATAAATTTCACTGTACGGTTTTAAAATAAGTGAAAATCTATTTGCGCCTCATTTCACACTTTAACTGTATTTTGATATCTCAATGAAGTCATTTTTGCACACGTTTAAGCCCATTCGTCAATTATTGACTCTTATGGTCGTAAGTCTTGGCTTAACTGCGTGTCAAAAGCCGATTTCCGAAGAAATTCCTACTGAATCTCCAAACCCAACCCAAAACCAGAACACCACACCTGATCTCAACCTCATTTGTCAAAAACTCAAAAAAGAAATGCTCGGGATAACTGCTCAACGGACTACATTCGCCATTGAGCAAATCAATCAAGATATTCGACTTTGTCTTCCCTTAATGCCATTTCAGGAACAGAAAGAATTGATCGGTTTGGCAGACATCATGTATAGAAATTTCTTAAGTATAGATCGATCAGCTGATCAGCAAAAAGCTTTTGATTTATATGCTCATGACCAGTCGCAATTTCCGACGATTCAACAATCACAAATTGAAAAATTACATCCACGAGATCAATATTTACTTCGGCACAAGGGTCAAGCATATATTGATCTCGTCGATATTAACCACCAAGCAACTTATCAAAGAAACCCATACTATTTAGCACGAGTATTTGCCCCCTATTTCCCTGAGGCAGAACAAGCATTTATGCAGGAACTTGCTGAACAAAATCAGCAAGCACAATTTGAAGATCCTCATTTTCATCTTGAAGCACAAGAGATTTCTAGACGTGCCCAGTATTGGGAAAATTATCTAAAAAAATATCCTCAAAGCAGTTTCCGTTTAGATGCAGAGTACCTTTACCATTTTTATTCAAATCTATTATTTAAAGGTCTCAAACATGATCCTGTTTCTCATGATTTTGAAGGACGTGTTGAAATTACTCCCGATGCTTTAGCTGAAATCGAACAACTCGCAAATATGAAAAATAGTCGTTTAGCAGATCAAGCGAGACTTTTCTTAAAATTTATCGAACTGGATTCACAACAAAAAAGTAAATTAACTTCAAATCAGACTGATGAAAATCCGCAAGTTCTTATACAGCTAAGTCGCTATTTAAACTTAAAAACTGTTGATCTTGAAAATCGTCGTAATTGCTTTAAAGACGCAATTTGTTATGCATCCTAGTCTGATGACTTTAATCTGACTTTATATGTTAATATTTTGGCATCGCTTGACGGAGCGCGAGTAATAACTCGCTGAGATCACCTAAAACATTGTTTTGATGGTGAGTACCGTTGAACCTGATCAGGTTAATACCTGCGTAGGAATCAAGCCATCTAAAAACTTTGTTCTCGGTTATTCATTCAGGATAATTCCGCCACCGTTTTTGGTCGTGCTTGATTCGTTGATGTCATTCATAAGGATCATTGCAATGAACCAATTAACGAATCTTTCAAATACAGATCTCTCTGCTCAACATGAGCAAGATGCTCAAGATCTCACCCGCATTTTACCGGCGTCAAAAAAAGTCTATGTTCAAGGTTCTCGTCCAGATATTCGCGTACCCATGCGTGAAATTGCACTCTCTGATACACCAACGGGCTTAGGCGGTGAGTATAATCCTGCCATCATGGTGTATGACACTTCAGGTGTTTATACCGACCCTGAGATTCAAATTGATTTAAATCGAGGCCTACCAAACCTCAGAGATACATGGATTGAAGAGCGCGCAGATACAGAACAACTCGCGACATTAAGCTCAAAATTTGGGCGAGAACGTCTTCAAGATATTCGTACAGCTGGCATTCGTTTCGCACATATCCAGAAACCTCGTCGAGCTAAACCAGGACATAACGTTACGCAAATGCATTATGCTAAGCAGGGTATTATCACGCCTGAAATGGAATACATTGCGATTCGAGAAAACCAAAAGCAACGCGAAGGTGTGGATACTCGCCAACATGTTGGTCAAAACTTTGGTGCAAAAAATTTATTAGAAATTACACCTGAATTTGTACGCCAAGAAGTCGCTGCAGGTCGTGCCATTATTCCTGCCAATATCAATCATCCTGAACTCGAACCGATGATTATCGGACGAAATTTCCTAGTGAAAATCAATGCCAATATTGGCAACTCAGCACTGGGTTCATCCATTGATGAAGAAGTAGCAAAAATGACATGGGCAACACGTTGGGGTGCTGACACCATCATGGATTTGTCTACAGGTAAAAATATTCATGAAACACGCGAGTGGATTATTCGAAATTCTCCTGTACCTATTGGAACTGTTCCGATTTATCAAGCATTAGAAAAGGTGGATGGAATCGCAGAAGATCTTACATGGGAAATTTTTAAAGACACTTTAATCGAACAAGCTGAGCAAGGGGTTGATTACTTCACGATTCATGCTGGTGTTTTATTGCGCTATGTTCCTCTCACAGCCAATCGCTTAACGGGCATCGTTTCACGCGGTGGTTCAATCATGGCACAGTGGTGTCTTGCACATCATAAAGAAAATTTCTTATACACCCATTTTGATGAAATCTGCGAGATCATGAAAGCCTATGATGTCTCATTCAGCTTAGGTGATGGTTTACGCCCTGGGTGCATTCAAGATGCCAATGACGAAGCCCAATTTTCCGAACTACGTACATTAGGAGAATTAACCCATCGAGCTTGGGAACACGATGTACAAGTCATGATCGAAGGTCCTGGTCATGTTCCTATGCATATGATTAAAGAAAATATGGATTTACAACTTGAGGTTTGCAAAGAAGCACCTTTTTATACATTAGGACCATTAACAACAGATATTGCACCTGGTTATGATCATATTACTTCAGCAATTGGTGCAGCCATGATCGGTTGGTATGGAACAGCGATGCTTTGTTACGTAACACCTAAAGAGCATTTAGGTCTACCCAATAAAAAGGACGTCAAAGATGGCATTATTACCTATAAAATTGCAGCACATGCTGCAGACCTCGCCAAAGGACACCCAGGTGCTCAAGTCCGTGATAATGCGCTTTCAAAAGCACGTTTTGAGTTTCGTTGGGAAGATCAATTTAACTTAAGTTTAGATCCTGATACAGCACGTAGTATGCATGATGAAACCATGCCTAAAGAGGCACATAAATCAGCGCATTTCTGTTCGATGTGTGGACCTAAATTTTGCTCAATGAAGATTACCCAAAATGTGCGTGAATACGCTCAAAATCAGCAGTCTGATAATCTAGATCTCAAGTTAAATCAAGAGATTGAATCAGGTCTCAACGCGATGAAAAATGAGTATCATAAGCAAGGACAAAAGTTGTATCAGAAGCTGTAAAAATTAAAAAACCTGTTTTTCTTTAATGCAATCTCAGTTAGGATGAAATAAATTTTTGTCCTAACGTATACGAATGAAAATTCTTGAAAAAGCCACCTACAATAATAAAGATTTTAAGGTCCATTCTCGCGAATCCCTTTATCAAGGATTCATTCGTATAGAGAAAGTGAGCATCACACATCGTTTATTTGGTGAGAATACTTATACCCCAACAATTCATCGTGAATTAGTGCATCGTAAAGAAGCTGCTGGTGTACTCATCTACAATGATGCGCTCAAGCGCTTTGCACTGATTGAACAATTTCGAATTGGTGCAATCGATGATCCTATCTCCCCATGGCAACTAGAAATCATTGCAGGCGTATTAGATGGCGATGAATCACCTGAAACATGTATTCAGCGTGAGAGTTTAGAAGAATCTGGTTGTGAAATTCGTAATCTGGAACATTTATTTACCTTCTACCCTTCTGCTGGTGCGTGCGATGAAGTTTTTCATTTGTATGTTGCAGAAGCAGATCTTCCTGAGCAAGGCGGTATTCATGGTATGCCAGATGAAGGTGAGAATATCCAACTGCATATCTTAGCTTATTCAGATCTTGAACCATTATTGGCATCCAAACGATTGTGTAATGCACCTGTCATCATGGCTCTGCAATGGCTCAAACAGCACATTGCTACTACCTCTATAGCGCTGAGGTAATTTATGACGCCTTTAATCAAACAGAATAAAAATGATCAGCTCATTATCCAAATTACCGATACCCATCTCATGGATCATCCTGACACGCCGTTTGTTCAGATAAATCCTGAACAAAGTTTTCATGCAGTGATCAATGATATTTTAAATCGCTATCAAGACATTGATGCGATTATTCATACAGGTGACTTGGCACAGGTACCACATGAGGCAACTTATCAGCGATATTTGAGTTTCATGAAAAATTTGAATATTCCGTTTTATCAAATTCCAGGCAATCATGATGATGCCGAATATTTTCCTTTTGCAGCGCCTGATCCTATACCGGCCGTGTTAACTTTCGGAACGTGGAAAATCGTCCTATTAAATAGTGCTGTGCCCCACAAAGTAGATGGTTGGATTAAAGCAGAACAATTGAATCATTTATCAATGATTCTTCAGGAAACACAGCAGCACCCAGTCATTTTGGCGTGTCATCATCACCCACTTGAAATGAATTCCAAGTGGATTGATCGACACATCTTAAAAAATTCAGATCAATTGACACAGATCATGGCAGAATATCAACACATTCAAGCAGTGATCTTTGGACATGTGCACCAAGATTCGTTGAATGTCTGGAAAAATATTCAATTTTTATCAACGCCTTCTACCTCTGTTCAGTTTAAACCAAAGACTGAAGATTTTGCCTTTGATGACCTTGCACCAGGCTATCGCAGCCTGCTATTGAAAGCTGATGGTAGCTTTGAAACACGTGTTCATCGCCTACAAAATTTTGCGCAAAATATTAATAAAGAAATTTCAGGTTATTAGCTTTTCTTTTAAAGTGTTTTGGATTAAGTTATCTGTCCGAATGGAATCTGAACAGTCCAAAACAGATATTCATAGCTTTCATCTTTGATAAAAAATCTATATGATGACGCCCCCGATAGCAACAATCTATCGGAAGCGATAAAAACACTTGCATATCACCATATTTTTTGCGTACGCAAACACGCATATGATGAGGAATGCCCTTTATGGCGAATGACAACCAAAATCAAGTCTTGGAAGAAAACAACGTAGTTGCTGAAAAAGTAAAACGCGTGCGTAAGACCAAGCCAAAGACTTCCGAAGGCGGTACTACAGCGAGTCTATTTGGCATCGAGCCTTATCAGCCGAAAAAAAATGAAGAATACATGTCTGAAGGTCAACTTGAGCATTTCCGTCAAATTTTATTGGCATGGAAAGACGAGTTAATGTCAGAAGTGGATCGAACATTAAATACAATGCAAGATGAAAATACTGCATTGCCTGATGTAAATGACCGTGCAACGCAAGAAGAAGAGTTTGCGATTGAGCTTCGTACTCGTGACCGTGAACGCAAGTTAATTCGCAAAATTGAACAATCTATCGAAGCAATCAAAAATGATGACTATGGTTTCTGTGAAACCTGTGGGATCGAAATTGGCTTACGTCGTTTAGAGGCTCGTCCAACAGCGACGCTTTGCATTGATTGCAAAACTTTAGCTGAAATTAAAGAGAAACAAAATAACGGTTAATCATGTTATTTAATAATCCTTCCCTAACCCCTCCTTTGATAAAGGAGGGGGACAACAGGATGGCTTATGTAGGTCGGTTTGCGCCATCGCCAACCGGCCCTCTTCATTTTGGATCACTCATTACAGCTGTTGCAAGCTATTGTGAAGCAAGATCTCATGCAGGCAAATGGGTTGTACGAATTGAAGATACAGACATCCCTCGCATATATCCTGGTAGTGAAGAACATATCTTGTCATGTATTGAAGCTTTCGGTTTCGAGTTTGATGACGAAATTATCTTTCAAAAAGACCGTTTAAACATCTATGAATCTGTCTTAAATGATCTTCAGCAACGTGACCTCACCTATGCCTGCCAATGTACACGCAAAATCTTAGGCTCTAATCATATCTATAGCGCTACTTGCCGCGATTTAAAACTACCACACGATCAACAAGCCATTCGGGTTAAAACATCAGACGAGTTGATTTGTTTTGAGGATCTTTTACAAGGTCAGCATTGCTCTAATTTGACCAATGAATTAGGAGATTTTATTCTTAAACGTCGCGACGGTATTATTAATTATCAGCTCGCCGTGGTTGTGGATGATTATCTACAAGGAATGACTCATGTTGTGCGTGGTGCTGATTTGCTAGATAACACTGAACGACAAATTTGGTTAGGGCGATTATTGGGCTACCCTGAACTTCAGTATATGCATTTGCCCCTAGCAATGAATAAAGATGGTACAAAGCTTTCTAAGCAAAATTTAGCTGTAGCACTTGATCTCACCCAAGCCCCCCAACTCTTGAACAAAGCTATTCACGCATTAGGACAAGATCCAGTTGATCTAGATCAACCAAATCGCATGCTTCTACAGGCAATTCAACAATGGGATCGTAAGAAAATTCCAGTTGGCACCACCATACAAGGTGTTTTTGAATAGTGTCCATACAGAATCATGCTTGTTATTCAGCTGAAAATGTTTTTGAATTCCATTTAGATAGATTAATCAGGAGTTCATTATGTTTTTTATTTTTGGGGTAGGACCTAAAACCATCAAAACGGAAAAAGGGCAATTTCTATGCCCAGTCTGTCGTACATATAGCAATTATGAAATTAAACAACAACGCAATTATTTTTCTTTATTTTTTATTCCATTGATTCCACTATCAAAACCCAAATCTGGTCAAGTCACCTGTTTAAACTGTGGCACACATATGCCAACGATGGTGTTGCAGCAAAATAGTACTCCACCATCATCAGATTTGAATGCTTAAGATACAATCGTGTATTTTAAAAACTAGATACTTCCTTGGCCTGATTCTTTTCTTGGGTTGTTGCTTCAATTTTCAGCATTAAACTGACCATGACAGCACACATAATCAGAGATGAACCACCATAACTAATAAATGGTAAAGTTAAACCTTTAGTTGGGAGCAGCCCCATATTCATGCCAGCATTTACCATAATTTGCAGAACAAAAATAATGCTAATCCCGTAAGCCAAATAACCCGCTCTCAAAAATTGATGCTGAATGGCACGATGCCCTATTCGAATACACGCACCCACCATAAGAAATGACAGTGCGAGAACAACCGTAATGCCCATGAAACCGAACTCTTCTGCCAAAATAGCCAACATAAAGTCCGTATGCGCCTCAGGTAGATAAGACATTTTTTGAATACTATGGCCTAAGCCTACCCCTAACCATTCACCACGTCCAAAGGCCATAAGCGCATTTGAAAGCTGATAACCAGAACCTAAAGGATCTGCCCATGGATTGGTAAAAGACATTAAACGCTCGAAACGATAAGGCTCGAACACAACCAGCACTACAAATGCCATGATAATGGCACCCAATGCAATACCAAACTGGATTAGTGGCGCACCTGCAAGAAAGAACACCCCTAACATCGTTAAGGCAACCACTACCGTTGCACCTAAGTCAGGTTCAGCAATAATCAAACCAACTGTACATAGCATTACTGTTGCTAATCGTGCCAGCCCTTTCACATTATTCCGCACTTCTTCTGCCCGACGGACAACATAATCTGCAGTAAAAATAGCCATCATCACTTTCGCAGCTTCAGTAGGCTGGAAGGTAAATCCTGCGATTCGAATCCAACGCGTCGAACCGTTCACTTCCGAACCGACTAATAACACCGCGACAAGCAATGCCATAGTCATCATCCATAACGGAAATGTGTTATTAAACCAGGTATTTAACGAAACACGATAAACCAAAATTGCTGCGACAAACGCAACCACGATGGATATGGCATGGCGGATGACATAGTGGAATGGATTTTCATGCAATCTTTCTGCGTAAGGCATAGAAGCTGAACCAACCATCACCGTTCCAATACAGAGCAGTGCAATCACACAAAAAATTAGAACATTCCTTGATGTAATTTCACTTGGAATACGTGGTAACCAACGTTGGTAAATTTTATTCACTTTATCAATCGTTGTCTGAGCTGACTCAGCCATATCTTCGTCCTTATTGTTCTTCGTGCAGCGCATTCACACAAGCAACAAATTGATGTCCGCGTTGTGGATAGCCTGTAAACATATCAAAACTTGCACATGCTGGCGAAAGCAATACCACATCATGTTGCTGTGTATTTGCTTGGCATAATTTTACGGCTTCTTCTAATGATGTAGCGTGAAGAATTGTGGTTGTGCCTTGAATTGCTTGTTCAATCACTGGCGCATCTTCACCAATGAGTACCGCGAGTTTTGCAAATTCCGTTAATGATTTTCTTAAAGCATTAAAATCTTGCCCTTTACCTTGACCACCTAAAATGATGGCAACTTTAGCTTTCTGTACTGCGATCGCCGCACCTAAGCCGTCTAATGCTGCTAAGGTTGCCCCAATATTTGTACCTTTTGAGTCGTTATAATAACGAACACCTTGCACTTCTTTGACAAATTCGCAGCGATGTTCCAACCCCTTGAAGGTTTTCAAAGTTTCGAGCATGACCTCTAATGGTAGACCTATCGCTTCACCTAAAGCTAAACACGCAAGTGCATTTGCGACATTGTGTGTCCCTTGAATATACATCTCAGAACTTTTCAATAAACGTTCACGCCCCCTTGCTAGCCACATCGTGCCATCAGTATCTCTGAGTACACCATATTGATTCATATCTGGTGCATTGAGCCCAAAACTCTGCATTGGCGTTGCATCAGGTACTAAAGGACGTGTCAAAGAGTCATCCCGATTGAAGACCACTTTCTTGACACCTTGAAAAATACGATGTTTGGCAGTGTGATATCCCATCATATCGCCATGACGATCGAGATGGTCTTCGCTCATATTTAAGACGACAGCAACTTCAGCATTTAAGTTCGATGTAGTTTCTAATTGGAAACTGGATAGTTCTAAGATATATAGCTCTGGATCATCTTTGGTTAAATCTAAGGCTGGACGTCCTAAATTCCCCCCTACAGCAACTTTTTTGCCTGCATATTTCGCCATTAAGCCGATCAAGGTGGTCACTGTACTTTTTGCATTAGAACCTGTTATTGCAACAATAGGCTTTTCAGTCGCACGTCGTAAAATTTGAATTTCACTGACAACAGGAATGCCTTGTGCAAGTGCTGTTTGAATCACTGGCAGTTTAGGATCAAGCCCTGGACTGATAATAATTTCCTCAGCAGACAACAACATTTCTTCGTCAAATTTCCCAAAGCTAGTTTGGACTTCAGGTGGAATTTGATCATGTCCAGGTGGAGAGGTCCTCGAATCTGTTACTGCAACGTGATAGCCTTTTTCATGTAGAAAATTTACCGCAGCAACACCCGAAATTCCGAG
Organism: Acinetobacter sp. 25-47-122; assembly: GCF_056779695.1. Taxonomy (NCBI): domain Bacteria; kingdom Pseudomonadati; phylum Pseudomonadota; class Gammaproteobacteria; order Moraxellales; family Moraxellaceae; genus Acinetobacter; species Acinetobacter sp. 25-47-122. Next base: position 61,796 of record NZ_JBWYIJ010000003.1, on the reverse strand, counting down.
TCCTGCGACAACTTTTAATCCACCACGCTGTATTAACATTTCTGCCCCATATTTTAGTCTAATTAGAAACTGCCGAAATGTTAGCACTTTGCTGCTTTGAATGCTTTTTTTGATTTCATAATCTTGACATTATTTTGTGTCCATGCGTAAAAAAACCGCCAATTTAGGCGGTTTTTTTATTGAAGTAAACTACTTCCATTTCACAGCTTGAGGGTTTAACTTGGGTGTTTCCTTGTCTGAAACAGGACAAGCGCAATTTCCGCCACATCCAGCAGTCATTTTGGGTTTAAGCCACTTTGATAGTGCCTTCCACCCTTTTCTTTCCGTGGCATCTGACAATTTCATAAAGACTGAATTTGACGTCTGTGGAAAAACCTTTTTGAATACGACCAATGCACTCCAAAGGACCAATGCCGTAATAATTAGAATTTCAATCATCTCAGTCTCCTCAACTCTTCAGATTTAAGCTAACACGCTGGTCGCGACTTGATAGGTCAAGAACGACATAAAGTACGCTAAACCAAATAAATAGACGGTCATCAAGCCAACTGTCTTCCAAGAACCTGTTTCGCGTTTCACTGTCGCTAATGTCGCCAAACAATGTGGTGCATAAATGAACCAGACCAAAAGTGATAATCCTGTTGCTAAAGACCAGCCCAAATCCCCACCACTACTAATCAGTGATGCCAAGCCTTCCGACATCGCATCCTCATCAACAGCAGACAAAGCATACACCGTGCCTAAAGCAGCAACGACAACTTCACGCGCAGCCATGGCTGGAATTAAGGCAATACAGATCTGCCAATTAAAGCCTAATGGCGCAAAGATTGGTTGCATCAAATGACCTAACATCCCCGCAAATGAATAATCAATCGCAGGTAAGGTTGCACCTTCTGGTGGTTGTGGGAATGTGCACAAGAACCACAACAAAATAGAAAGCGCAAAGATGATTCCACCGACTCGCTTCAAAAAGATTTTTGCTCGATCAAGCAAGCCAATCCACACGTTTTTCAAATCTGGAAAACGATAGCTTGGAAGTTCCATCAATAACATATGTTGAGATTTATCTTTTTGGAAAAACTTCAACACAAACGATACGATCAGTGCACTCACAATCCCTGCCATATATAGACCGAACAGCACTAAACCTTGAAGGTTAAATAGTCCCCAAACCGTTTGAGAAGGCACAAAAGCTGCAATCAACAACGCATAGACGGGTAAACGAGCTGAACAAGTCATCAATGGCGCAACAAAGATCGTGGTCAAACGGTCTCTTGGATCACTAATAGTCCGTGATGCCATGATTCCAGGAATTGCACACGCAAAACTCGACAGTAATGGAATAAATGCACGTCCCGAAAGACCTGCTTTATACATCAACTTATCAAGTAAGAATGCCGCTCGGGGTAAATAACCTGATTCTTCAAGCACCAAGATAAAGAAGAATAAGATGAGAATCTGAGGCAAAAAGACAACTACACCACCTGCACCCGCGATAATTCCATCAACCACTAAACTATTGAGTAATGGATGTGCAATATTCTCACCAACGACTTCACCCAACCAGCCAAAGAACGTCTCAATACCATCCATGAAGGGTGCCGCCCAAGCAAAAACTGCTTGGAAAATGATGAACATCATCACCGCTAAACTGAATAGACCAAGTACTGGGTGCAGAAAGATTTTATCGAGAAAAACTGAACGTTTATCATCAAATTCAACAAATTGAACGGCATCTTTGACAATCGCTTCAACTTTGTCGTGATCAGATCCTTTCAAACCTGTCAGCTCAGTTTGAGGAACAGCATATTTGCCATGATCTAGCGCATTCATCAGGTTTTCAATACCTGAGCGACGCACAGCAACCGTTTCTACAACTGGAATGCCTAAGCGCTCAGAAAGCTTTTGGGTATTTATTTGCATTCCACGACGACGAGCTTCATCCATCATGTTAAGTACGAGTAGCATTGGACGACCCAATTGGATCAACTCCAAAACTAAACCAAGGTGCAACTTCAGATTGGTTGCATCAACAACGCATAAAAATGCATCTTGATGACCTTCTTCCGCAATTTTCCCATAAACAACATCACGGGTGATTTCTTCATCTGGACTAGTTGCGTCTAAACTATACGTTCCTGGCAAGTCTAAAACACGAACCGCTTTACCTGAGTTTAGCGTGAAGTGACCAATTTTTCGCTCAACGGTTACACCTGCATAGTTACCTACTTTTTGGCGTGTTCCAGTCAAATGATTGAATAATGAAGTTTTACCACAGTTAGGATTACCAACAAGGGCAACACGCAACGCATCGCTCATGCCGACACTCCTTCTATTTCAATTTTTTGTGCTTCATTTTTTCTTAAGGCAAAGCGAGTAAAACCCACTTGAATGAGAATTGGATCGCCGCCAAACAGTCCTTTCGTAATGACTTGTACTTTAGTTCCGGCAACAAATCCTAGCGTTTCTAAACGACTTGCCACCATATCTGTAGAAGTACCATCTACAGTGCGATGCACTTGCGTAATGATGGCAGATTGTTTGACTTTCAAATCAGATAAACGCACCGTACCTAACCCTAAAAAATTTTGAACAGTATACATACAAATGAGAATTATTACCGCATTCTCATCAAGAATGATTCGCATCTTCTTATAACACATCGACATGCATAGAAAATTACACTACATTAGATAATCTCAATTAAATCAATCGAATTTCTCAATCGAATATCCCTATGATTAATAAGAAACCTCGAATTCCAGCCCCCATCCAAATTCCAGAACAACTTTCGTTCTTACACGGATTTCGAGATTATTTAATCGCTCAGTCTGTTAGTCCGCACACCCGAAATGCCTATCTCACAGATTTAGTCCAATGCAGTACTCTGTTAACCAGCCCCATGAACTTATGGTCACATGATGATATTTCAGATGTACTGATTGAGCTCACCAAACAAGGAAAAAGTCCTCGATCAATTGCTCGCACTTTATCGGCACTTCGGTCTTTCTATAAATTTTTAAGAGAGCAAAATTTAAGAACAGATAATCCTATAGCCGCACACAAAACACCCAAGTTAGGACGAGCGTTACCTAAAGATTTATCTGAGCAAGATGTTGAATCACTCATTCAAGCACCAGATACAAACACAGCGTTAGGCTTGCGTGATCGCACGATGCTTGAAGTCCTTTATGCTTGTGGTTTACGCGTGAGCGAACTGATTAATTTAAGAATAGATCACATCAATCTCAATCAGGGTTTTTTGCGAATCTTGGGCAAGGGAAATAAAGAACGTTTAGTTCCTTTGGGGCAAATTGCTGTGGAATGGATTGAAAAATATTTAGCAGAAGCTCGTCCACAACTCTATAAAAGTGCTACAGATTACTTATTTCTGACCCAACATGGCGGGATTATGAGCCGTCAAAACTTTTGGTATGCCATCAAACGTTATGCCCTCCAAGCAGGTATAGCGACAGAGCTATCCCCCCATACATTAAGACATGCTTTTGCAACTCACCTGCTCAATCACGGTGCAGATCTCCGAGTGGTACAAATGCTCCTCGGGCATAGTGATTTATCGACAACACAAATTTATACGCATGTTGCACAAATTCGCATGCAACAACTTCATGCTCAGCATCATCCCCGTGGCTAAGTCATCGATCTGAATTTTGTAGCACTGAGCTATAATTTACGATTTGAGAATATTTTTTGTTATGCTTAGCGCAGTAAAAATAATGCTGAAAACTTTAAAAGGGTTGTTTATGTTATTTACCCGTTCGAAAATTTTATTCGCTTCTACCCTTGCAACGACGCTTTTTATGAGTGCATGCTCCAAATCTGAAGACACACAAAAATCAGATGGTACTTTAACGGCAACTGCTCCAGCAACCGGCCAAGCATCAAATTTAACTGAGCGAAATGCGCAACAACGCTTGATTCAAAAGTTAGAGAAAAATTTTAAAACCGCAAATATCAATGCCAAAATTATCGACATTAAACCAACCGAAGTACCAAATCTTTACTGGGTCAATTTAGAGGGTATGACTGCGGTATACACTACTGCAGATGGTCAATATATTTTCCAAGGTGATTTACTACGTTTAGGTAATAAAAAAGTTGAAGATATTGGACAATCCTTCCAGTCGGCATTGAGTAAAGGGTTACTAAGCCAGTTAAAAGCTGAAGATCTCATTATTTATCCAGCTAAATCTAAAACCAAACATATCGTTTACGTTTTTACAGATATCAGCTGCCCTTACTGCCATAAATTGCATGAACATATGGATGAAATCAATTCTAAAGGAATTGAAGTTCGTTATATCGCGTGGCCACGTGGAGAACAGTATTTCCCAGCAATGGAAAGTGTCTGGTGTAGTAAAGATCGTAAAACTGCATTTGATCAAGCTATTGCAGGTCAACAATTAAACAATACCAACTGTGAAAATCCTGTTAAAGATCAGTACCAAATGGGTTTAAAAATGGGTGTAAATGGAACGCCTGCAATTTACAGCTCAGAAGGTGTTTATCTTGGTGGATACATGACAGCAGATGAAATACTACGTAGCTTAAATAACTAATATTTATGAGATAAATTACTGCTTTTTATACATCAATATTTAACTCGATTGACCCTAGAGTCTGCCTCTTTTTTTAGCTATGATCTAGGTTCAATAAAATTTTACATATTTTTTGGAGTGTGACGTGAAACCAGTTCGTCTGGCAATACTCGGTCTAGGAACCGTAGGTGGTGGTGCCCTTAAACTATTACAAGAAAACGCTGCTGAAATTAGACGTCGCACCGGTCGTGAAATTCAAATTACTTATGTGGGTACTCGTCGCCCTCGCCCAGATTTAAATCTTCCAGACTCAGTTAAACAAAGTGCCGACCTTCTTGATATCGTTCGTCAACCTGATGTTGATGTTGTTGTTGAAGTCATGGGTGGTATTCACCCTGCTTATGAAGTCATCAAAGAAGCAATTGTTCATGGCAAACAAGTTGTCACTGCAAATAAGGCGCTTTTAGCTGAACATGGTAACGAATTATTTAAACTTGCTGAAGACAATGCTGTGCAGATCGCCTATGAAGCAGCTGTTGCTGGCGGTATTCCAATTATCAAAGTAATTCGTGAAGGCTTAGCTGCCAATAAAATCGAATGGCTTGCAGGCATCATTAATGGCACAGGCAACTTTATCCTAAGTGAAATGCGTGAAAAAGGGCGTGCTTTTGCGGACGTTCTGAAAGAAGCGCAAGAACTAGGCTATGCTGAAGCAGATCCAACCTTTGATGTAGAAGGGATTGATGCTGCTCACAAGTTAACCATTCTTGCTTCTTGTGCATTTGGTATTCCACTTCAATTTGATAAAGTTTTTACTGAAGGAATTGGTAAAGTTACTGCACAAGATGTGAAGTATGCTGAAGATCTTGGCTTCCGTATTAAGCATTTAGGTATTGCACGTCGTGCAGAAAAAGGCATTGAATTACGTGTTCACCCAACGCTCATTCCAGATGATCAGTTGATCGCAAATGTAAACGGCGTTAAAAATGCTGTTCTCGTACAAGCGAACGCAGTCGGCCCAACTTTATATTATGGTGCTGGTGCTGGTGCTGGTCCAACTGCTTCTGCCGTAGTCGCTGACGTTGTCGATATCGTTCGTGACATTTCTTATACTGAAGACGGTGCTGGAACTATTCCACAATTAGCATTTGAAGCACTCACAGACTTACCAATTCTAAGTCGTGAAGAAATGACAACGGGTTACTACATCCGCATTAATGCTGAAGATCAAACAGGTGTACTTGCTGAAGTTACTACGATCTTGAGTCGTGCAGGAATCAGTATTGATGCCATTATGCAGCAACCTCGCTTAAAAGACCTTATTCCTATCGTGATTCTGACAGATCCTATTGTTGAATCAAAAATGGATGAAGCGCTTTCACAAATTCAAGCATTACCCGTCATCCATGGCGAAATTGTACGAATTCGTTTAGAATCGCTTGATAATTAATCATCTCGGGTAGAGGGTACTGCTGCCCTCTCCAGCTCTACACACAATTGGAACATCATCATGTCTAATGCCAATCGTTACACTGGTTTAGTTGACCGTTATCGCGACCGTTTACCAGTGTCTGCAACTACTCGTGCAATCTCCCTAGGCGAAGGTAATACACCACTGATTAAGCTTGCGAATATTCCACGTTTAATTGGCAAAAATGTTGAAATTTATGTGAAGTACGAAGGCTTAAACCCGACTGGTTCATTTAAAGACCGTGGTATGACCATGGCAGTCACTAAAGCGGTTGAAGAAGGCTCTAAAGCGATTATCTGTGCATCTACAGGTAATACCTCTGCTGCCGCTGCCGCTTATGCTGCTCGCGCTGGTATTAAAGCATTCGTTTTAATTCCAGAAGGCAAAATTGCAATGGGTAAAATGGCTCAAGCAATGATGTATGGTGCGATCACAATGCAAATTCGTGGTAACTTCGATGACGGTATGCGCCTTGTTAAAGAAGTTGCTGACCAAGCCCCTGTAACTATCGTAAACTCAATCAACCCTTACCGTTTGCAAGGCCAAAAAACGATTGCATACGAAATCGTTGATGAATTAGGTCGTGCACCTGACTATCACTGCTTACCAGTAGGCAACGCAGGTAACATCACTGCACACTGGATGGGTTATACAGAAGCTGTTGCAAACCAACCTGCGGATCAATTTGAGCAAGTAATTTATGATGCTGAAACTGATCAATTCACTGGTCCTAAACCTGAAGATTTACCGACGATGGTTGGCTATCAAGCTTCTGGCGCAGCACCATTCTTACGTGGTGCACCTGTTCAAAACCCTGAAACTGTTGCAACAGCAATCCGTATTGGTAACCCACAAAGCTGGAACCATGCGAAAGCGGTAGTACGTGACTCTCAAGGTTGGTTTGATGAATTAACAGATGCTGAAATCTTAGAAGCTCAACGTTTGCTTTCTATGTATGAAGGTGTATTTGTTGAGCCAGCTTCTGCAGCTTCGATTGGTGGTGCAATCCGCGATATTAAAGCGGGCAAAATTGCTGAAGGTTCAGTCATTGTTTGTACTGTAACAGGTAATGGTCTTAAAGATCCTGATACTGCTATCAAACAGTGTTCTGATGCAGTCATGCTTTCAATTGATGCAACGATGGATCAAGTACGCGATTCAATTTTGTCTAATATGTAAGATTGCATGATAAAAAACCCTGCAGATGCAGGGTTTTTTATTTATGGTCTAGATCGCACGTGGTAACTGACTGGTCCAACGCATTAAGCGAACAGCATCATCATTACGAGCTTGAGTATTGCTTGCTCCTAAAAGCACAACTACAGCTGGACGATTATTCAAAGTCGTATGCATCACCACACAACGCCCAGCCTCATTAATAAATCCCGTCTTTGAAATGTTAATATTCCAGCCACCGTTACGAACGAGAGAGTTCGTGTTGTTCGATTTCAACACACGATAACCGAGGTTAAAGTCATAGGTTGGCGTCGTAGAAAATTGACGAATAAGACCGTACTGTGATGCGGTACTCACCAAGATGCCCAAGTCCCGCGCAGAAGCAACATTGCGAGGATCTAGACCTGTAGACTCAGTAAATTTAGATGAATACATCCCTAAGGCACGTGCTTTATTATTCATAGCAGAGACGAAAGCCGCACGACCTCCTGGATATGTTCGAGCCAAAGCCGCAGCTGCAGGATTTTCAGATTTCATTAAAGCGAATAATAAGGCTTCAGCACGATTCATTGTGTCACCTACACGCAATGTCGAGCTTGAGTTTTTACCACCCGCACCTGCAAAATCAATGCTTTGCAGGGTAATATTTTCGGACATATTTAATTGTGCATCTGCAATCACTACAGCTGTCATTAACTTTGTAACAGACGCAATCGGTAGAGCAGTATTCGTGTTCTTACTAAATAAGACCTCACCTGTATTTGCATCCATGACCAATGCTGCACGCGCGTTCACTGAAGGTTGATTACTATAGCGACTATTATCAAGAACCTGTGTGGTTGGTGATGTTGAGGTCGCAGGACCTGTAGATTTACGAATTGTTGTTGTAATTGTGGTCGTTGCTTGAGGTGTATACTCTTCTGATGAGGAAGTAGAGGCTTTGACACTATCATTATTTAAGAATTGGCTCGCATCTTCAGATGACCAACTGATACTCGCCTGCCCCGGTGCAGAATTAGCATGATTAATTAATTCTGCAAAGCTCAATGAGCTCATAGAGAGTAGTACTGATGTAGTCAGCACATGCATTAGCGTTAATTTCTGTTTTTTCACGATAACTTACTCATCTTACGGAGGCATTTTGCATCATTGCTAATCACCTCAAATATGACTTACATTTAGGTACAAACGTGATTAATATTAAACCACGTGATTATGCACAGTATTTTAGTAAAGATTAGGAATAGCATTGCTATTTTTGTTAGTCCAATGCAAGCAGTTTTTGCATCATGTAACAAAAAAGTAAGAATAGATTTCAGAGGAGGTGTTTGTGATCACGGTATTAGTGGTAGATGACCATGAGTTAGTTCGTACAGGTATTTGTCGTATGCTTGAAGATCAAGCAGATATTCAAGTCATTGGTCAAGCAGAGTCCGGTGAAGAAGCCATTAGTCTTGTTCGTCAACACCACCCTAATGTCGTCTTGCTCGATGTGAATATGCCTGGTATCGGTGGCGTAGAAACCACTCGACGTTTATTACAAACAGCGCCTGACACCAGAGTTCTCGCCGTCAGTGGTCTAGCGGAAGAACCCTATCCATCACTACTGTTAAAAGCAGGGGCTCGTGGTTATATCACGAAGGGAGCTCCAATCACAGAAATGGTGCGTGCAATCAATAAAGTCATGCAAGGTGGTAAATACTTCAGTGCAGATATTGCTGAACAGCTTGCGAGTTCTTATTTATCTGATACACAAACCTCTCCTTTTGACGCACTTTCTGAACGTGAAATGCAAGTCGCGATGATGGTTGTGAATTGTATTAGTGCCCAAGAAATTTCAGACAAACTCTTTGTTAGCGTAAAAACAGTGAATACCTACCGCTATCGTATATTTGAAAAATTAGGAATCGATAGTGATGTCAAACTGACTCATTTGGCAATTCGTTATGGTTTGATTAAGCCTTAATTTGATCTGAGTATTCCAATGACGTCTGCTGCTTCAATTTCTATTTACCAAACGATCTACCGTCTTGGAACGCTATATTCAAGTTATCGTGTCATTATCGCCCTAAGCTTAACGCTCATATTCCTACTGACTATTGATTCTGAACGTTATTTTTATCAATACGAATCAATCTATTTTTACGCTTTACTCCTTTATGTCGCAAGCAGCATTGTACAAACGATCGTTTTAAAATACTTACCACAAGCCATTTCTAAACAAATTATCACCTTATTTGCAGTTGACCTGCTCTTTCTAAATACCCTTACTTTTGCACTCGGTGGCCCCAATATCGCAATTGGGTTATTGTTTGTCATTTCCGTCTTTGCAGCAAATTTTTTACTCAGTAAAAACCAAGCCTTATTCATCACATTGGTTGCGGTGATTGGGGTCGTATATCAACAGTTTTTTGGTAGTTTGTTCTCCATTGAAAGTCTAAATAATATTGGTGACAGTGCCTTTCTTGCCTTTTTATTTTTTGTGGTTCATGGCATTGGTCAAGTATCAATACAACGGTTTCAAGTACTCGAATCGGTCAATACACATCAAGCTAACGAACTCTTTAAATTACAAAATATTAATCGTTATATTCTTGAGCAAATCGAAGTTGGTTATCTGGTCTTAGATGATCACTGTAAAATTATCGTCTGCAATCCTGCTGCATGTTCCCTACTCGGTATTTCGCCACTGTATGCTCATGAACAATATAATCTTGCCAATTTTCAACCAGATCTCTATGAAATTCTCAAAAACACATTAGTGGCTCATGGAGAGCGCTTTCAATTTGAATCGCATCAATCATCCTATACGGTTGATATTCGTATTCAAAAATTGGTTACACCTCAACAAGCACTCACGCTATTAATTTTGGAAGATGCGCAAAAGCTTAATCAGAAAGTTCAACAAATGAAATTAGCTTCTCTTGGTCAATTATCAGCCAGCATTGCACATGAAATACGTAATCCTTTAGCGGCAATCGTACAAGCTAATGAACTTAATGATGATTCGGATGAAGAACAAAAACGTATGCTCAATCAAATGATTGCCAAGCAAGCAAAACGTATTGATAAAATCGTCAAAGACACATTGGATATGGCAAAGAATAAAAAAACTGCTGGTGTACTAATTCATTTTGAACAGTTTATGCATGATCTTATTCACCAAGATTTAGCAGATATCAGTTCTCATATTCAATTACAGCTTGAAGCTAATCTTGAAGTTTATTTTGATGAAATCCAACTGCGACAAGTTCTGATTAATTTAATTCGTAATGCTATTCGTCATAATGATCCGACCGCAGAGTACATTTTTGTCAGAAGCAGTTGTTCAGAAAATCAAATTTTTATTGATGTTATCGATTTTGGCAAAGGCATCCAACAACATGATTTATCTCAATTATTTCAACCATTTTTTAGTACTGAAACCAATGGAACTGGTTTAGGATTATATTTATCACAAAGTATTTGTGAAGCTAACCAAGCAAAATTGAGTTATATCGAGCAAGAACAGCAAGGTGCATGTTTTCGTATTACATGCCATAAGACAGACGTTTAGATGGATAAGATCAGGTTATGGTAAAACAACAACCTTTAGTACTTTTAGTCGATGATGAACCTGATTTATGCATGTTGATGCAAATGACCCTTTCTCGGATGGGCATTAAAACGCATATGGCACATCATTTGAAACAAGCGCTACATTTTCTAAGCGAATATAAATACGATGCGTGTATCACCGATTTCAATTTACCGGATGGCAATGGCATCGATTTAGTTAAATACGTCACCCAGCACTATCCGAAGACGCCCATCGCGGTACTGACCGCCTATGCCAATATGGAGTTGGCAATCTCTGCTTTAAAAGCAGGCGCTTTCGATTTCGTTAGTAAGCCTATTAATCAACAGCATTTGCATCAATTGCTTAAGAAAGCATTACACACCCCTGCAGTGGATGATGATCTCAATCAGCTTCCACTTGAGGAACAACTGCTGATTGGTGTCTCAGAACAAACTCAACAGCTTCGTACAGCAATCAAAAAAATAGCTCGATCACAAGCACCTGTCTTTATTACAGGTGAATCAGGGACTGGTAAAGAAATCGTTGCGAATCTTATTCATCAACTCAGTAATCGTCATGATCATGCCTTTGTCGCGATCAATTGTGGTGCAATGAATGAAGACCTGATGGAAAGTGAATTATTTGGTCATATCAAAGGCAGTTTTGCAGGTGCTGACCAAGACAAACAAGGGTTAATTCAAACAGCTGACGGTGGAACATTATTTTTAGACGAAATTGCAGAGCTTTCACTCGCCATGCAAGCTAAATTGCTGAGAGCAGTTCAAGAAAAGAAAATCCGTCCGATTGGCAGTGATAAAGAGCTTGATGTTGATTTTAGGATTGTCAGTGCAAGCCATCAAAATCTTGAGCAATTGGTTCAACAAGGCAAATTTAGACAAGATCTATTTTTTAGAATTCATGTGATGGATTTACGTCTTACCCCACTCCGCGATAGACCCAAAGATATTCCTGTTCTAGCTCAACATTTTATTGATAAAATCAGTAGTGAATGGCGTATTGAAGCCCCTCAACTGTCTCAAGAGGCGATACAATTCCTTAAACAACAACCATTTACAGGGAATGTACGCGAACTTAAAAATATCATCGAGCGTGCACTTACACTTTGCGATGATAAGCTCATAGCCGTCGAGCATGTTAAAAGCCCTTCATTAGGCTTAACATCCCTACCTTTAGCACAACAACCAAATAGTCAAATTGAAGCAACTACTGATTTACTTTCTCAGACACCCAAAGGTTTGCCCGAAGAGGGATTAGAACAATACCTTGAGAAAGTAGAAAAAGAAGTTTTAATCAACGCGTTAAACTCAACGCATTGGAACAGAACCCTAGCCGCCAAAAAATTGGGAATGACATTCCGCTCATTACGATATCGTTTAAAAAAATTTGGTTTAGATACTGAAGATGAATAACTTAGCATCACCCCGATATTGATGATATTTAACGGCTTCTTAACAACAAATCGGCTGCGTGTTGGAGGTAAACCTCCTCCTTCATATCCTGCGGCCAAGGATATTCGATATTAGGGGCTATACCTTGCCCATCAATCTCGACACCATTGGGTGTTAAGTAATGAGATACTGTCATTTGTAGTGCAGCACCATTTTCAAGTGGAAAGAGTTTTTGCACAACACCTTTACCATAACTCTTTTCACCAATGATTACGGCGCGTTGATGATCTTTCATTGCCGCAGTAAATACTTCTGCAGCAGAAGCTGAACGTTGATTAATCAATACTCCGACTTTAAGCCCTGTAAATTCATGTCCAGGTAAAGCTTGGAATTGTTGATCGCCTTCTGAACGACTACGCGTAGATACAATCAAACCCTGATTTAAAAATAAATCTGCCGTTTCCACAGCAGAAGATAATAATCCACCCGGATTATTTCTTAGATCTATTAAAACAGCTTTGAGTTGTTGACTATGATGCTCATCGATATAACGTTTAATTTCATTCGCAGTATCTTGCTGAAAAACTTTCACCTTTAACAGTAAAACTTGATTACTCAACATATGTGCTTGTATATCGGCAACATCTAGTTTTTGATTTCTCACTAAAATAATTGGAGATGAGTTCGGTGATCTTTGTAAACTGATGGTTGATCCAATCGAGCCACTGAGCAAGTCTTTGACTTGCTCTTGGTTTAGCAATCTAAGCTCTTGTCCATCAATTTTGTAAAGTGTAACGCCGTTGGCCAATCCTAATTTTGCCGAGTCACTATCGGGATCTAAATTTTCGATCTGCCATAAACCTCGTGAGGTATCAAAGCTAAGATCAAAATCGATACTCGCTAAATCCTCCTCGGTATATTTGAGGAGCTGGCGATAATCTTCTGGAGATAAATAGCGAGAATAACGATCTAGCCCACTCACCAAACCTTGGATCGCTTGTAAAAATAACTGATCATCAGTGACTTCAGTGACATAGTTTTCTTTTACCGTACCGTAAATCTGAACAAACTGCTGTATAGATTCAATCGGAACTTCTGAACTGTTTGATGACCAGTCTTCTTCTAAAGGATCAACTGCTGGACCCTTAGATCCAGCAGCGAAAGCATGAACCCCATTCAAACTTAAAGCTAGACCTAACATGAGTTTGAATAACAATGGATTCATACTGAATTCCTTCTTATTTTTTAAACTAAAGTCACTAAATTGCGACCTTTCATCTCAGCAGGAACAGGCAACTGCATTAAATGTAATAATGTCGGTGCAACGTCTGCAAGCACACCACCCTCTGCAATTTTTGCTTGAGTTGGACCTACATAAATAAATGGTACATGCTCAGTTGTATGTTGAGTATGGACTTGACCACTTTCATAGTCCTGCATTTGTTCAACATTACCGTGATCCGCAGTGATCAACATATGGCCTTTCTTCGCCATCACTGCATCATAGACGCGACCTAAGCTGACATCCACTGCTTCTACTGCTTTAACGGCAGCATCGAATACCCCTGTATGTCCAACCATATCGCCATTTGCATAGTTCACAACGAGTAAGTCAAATTCACCTGAATTAATTGCATTCACTAACTCATCAGTGACTTCATAAGCACTCATTTCTGGTTTTAAATCATAGGTTGCAACATTTGGTGATGGAATCAAAATACGTTTTTCACCTGGATACTCATCTTCACGACCACCACTGAAGAAGAAAGTCACATGGGCATATTTCTCAGTTTCCGCGATACGTAATTGAGTTTTACCTAAATTAGACAGGTATTCACCAATTGAATTGACCAACGGTTCTGGCATATATGCCACCGGCGCATCAATTGTCGCTTGATAGCGCGTTAACATGACAAATTTCGCAAGCTGAGGCACAACTTTACGCTCGAAACCATCGAAGCCTTGTTCAACAAATGCTTTTGTCAATTCGCGAGCACGATCTGCACGGAAATTCATAAAAACAACAGCATCACCATCTTGTACTGCGGCTACATCCCCAATACGTGTTGCTTTCACAAACTCATCTGACTCTTCAGCAGCATACGCTTGTTCGAGACCTTCCACAGCAGACTCAACAACGCGAACAGCCTCACCTTCTGTTAATAAACGATATGCTTGTTCGACACGATCCCAACGATTGTCACGATCCATTGCGAAATAACGACCGATCATCGTTGCAATTCGACCCTGACCTGGATATTGGGCAAATAATGCATCTAATTTCTCTAAAGATGGTTGTGCACTTTTTGGGGGAGTATCACGACCATCTAAGAAAGCATGTAAATAGACTTGAGCACCTCTTTTTAGTGCCAACTCTGCCATAGCAACAATATGGTCTTCATGAGAGTGAACACCACCTTCAGACAACAATCCAAAAATATGTACTGCTTTTTGATTTTCTTTTGCTTTTTCTACAGCATCAACCAATACTTCATGTTTATAGAAATCACCAGTACGGATATCTTTGGTAATACGAGTGAAATCTTGATACAACACGCGTCCAGCACCAAGATTCATATGACCAACTTCTGAATTCCCCATTTGGCCATCTGGAAGACCAACATCTTCACCTGAACCTGAAATCAGACCATGTGGATGATTCTGTTTCATTGCAGTTAAATTAGGTGTTTTCGCTGCAAGAAAAGCATTATCTTCGACCGCTTCACGATGACCCACACCATCCATAATGACTAAAACGTGAGGGATTTTGCCAGCAGTTGCATCCGTCATGATATACACTCTTTTCTGTTTACAAATTAATCAACGTATCTTAACGAATTTTTCATTAAGACTCTATCTGAACACGATGGCTTTGATTGATCTAGACCATCTATTTTTCAATTTAAAAATTCTCTAGCGCGCTCGATATAGCAAATAGCTACCTACCGCAAAGATAAGCACAATTGGCAGAAAAACAAACCAAGCTGGAGATGGTAAATACACCAAACTCGCGTACCCTAAGAAGTCTTGTAGGTAGTAAAAACCAAGCCCTACAAATAACGCAATCACTAAACGAAAACCCATAGACTGTTGCCGTAAAGGGCCAAAAATAAAAGAGCAAGCAATCAGTACGAGTGCCAACAATGCAAATGGCGAAGCCACTTTTTGCCAGAATGCAAGTAAATACGTTTTAGGAACTTGACTATATTCATCCATATAGCGCATAAAACTGATCAATTGGCTTGGAGCTAAATCTTCAGGATCAATCGTCACCATATGAACATATTTAGGTTGAAGCGCTAAAGCAACATCCTGCTGAGGAGTTTGAATCAGTCTCGAATAGCCTTCAGGAAAAATATCCATCTGACTGGCTTCAATTAAAGACCATTGTCCATTTTGTACAAATTGACCTTGATTCGCAGTCAAGACTGACTTCAGACGATAATCTTGATCAAAGTCCATCATCTCAACTTGACGTAACTGCCCTTGCGCATTTGCATAGTCAATATAAATAAATCGTTGACCTTCTCTAGTCCAATAACCTTTGACTTCGCCAAGCTCAGCAACAGAACGACGGTCTTTAATACTTTCCGCCCGCTCATTGGTATAAGGAATAACATATTCACTGAGTAAAAATGAAAGCAATACCAAGAGCATTGCTGAGCGCATGACCCAACCCACAATACGCCACAGGCTAATCCCTGAAGCGCGCATGACAATCAGCTCACTATTTGAAGCCATTGAACCCAAACCGAGCACTGCACCAATCAATGCTGAAATAGGTAAAATTTCATATAAATATTGCGGTGAAGCCCATAGAACATGAATAAGCGCTTGCCAAGCTCCATATCCTTCTTTCAGGCTGCCTAATTCACCCATATAGGTAAAAAGAATTTGAAGGGCTGATAAAATCGCTGTAGCACCCAACATCGCCAGCGCTGTGGTTTTCGTCACATGTTTTGCGACAATTCGACGTGCCAACATTATGATTTCACCTGCTCAATTCGTTTTTTTAACTTAGGTGCTAGTTTTTGTTTACGCGAGAAAATCGCTGCACCCACTGCATAAACAATCAAGATAGCGGGATAAGCCCAAATACCAATCTCATCTTTACTAATTCTGGTTTTAATCGCCATTAATGCCACAATCAAACTGGCAAAAATTAAGAGTGCAGGAAATAATTTTAAATATCGTCCTTGGCGTGGAGTAACCTCAGACAATGCCGTTGCTAACATCAATGCCACAATCAATGTAAATGGCACAAATATTCTCCAGCCCAATTCACTGGCTACTACAGGGTCTTCACGAGTTTCAATCAACTTCGAAATTGGTAACGCTTCTACATCACCACTTTCGAATTTCGCCTCTTTATCACTTTCAAGACGCAAACGATATGAAGCAAATTCGGTATGACTATATTTCGGACTATCTTGATAAATTTCGTAACGACGACCTTGAGTTAAATCAACAACACTCGCTGTTTCACCGACCATTTCAACACGTGTCGCTTCTTTCGCTAAAATCATGATGTCAGGTTTTTCAGGCTTATCTGCACGCTGATAGAAGAAAATTTCTTTTAAGTTTTTACGATCTTCTGAAAGTGCACCAGCATAAATGGTATAAGGACCTGAGGAAATAAACTCTTTTGGACGCACCAAATCAAAGCCTGATCGAACCGCTTGAGTCGTCGTAAGCTTTTCAAATTCACGTATACCCCATGGAGACATCCATACCATTAATACCGTTTGAATGGCCAAATAAATGGCTGTGAGAGGTAACAATAAACGAGCCAATTGATTACGACTAACACCACTGCCATTGAGAACCGCCATTTCATGATCTACATACAGTCGGCCAAACACCAACATGAGACCAATGAAAAAACCTAAAGGTAAGATCAATGTCAAAAATTCTGGAAGACGGTAGCCAATGATGCTAAATAAAATACTTGCATCCATTCGACCCTGAGCTGCCACGCCAAAATACTTGATCAAACGCCCACCCAACATGATGAGTGTAAGCAATGAAATCACAACCACAGAGGTAGATACCACTTGTTTGACGAGGTAACGTCTTATAATCAAAGTAATCTTCCAAAATTAGGTTAAATCGGCTAGCGCTAGTTTACCCGAATGTTAAAAATATAAAACCTCATTGAAATTCTATCATTGGTAGTGTTTCAATGGTTTAATGATTTAAACGGTCTCAATAGGCACACAACAAGCATATGAAACTTTCAATTAATACATCATTGGCACAAATTTCAGAAAGCCAACATTTGGTTATTTTAGTCGACTCTGAAAACACCCATGCAGTTAAAAGCAACTATCAAATCAACAATTTAGACAGCCTAACTGAAGCAGCTCAATTCAAAGCAGGTTTCAATGAGTCTTTATCGTTATTGGGTCAAATTGAAAATCAACCGAATAGCATTCTACTTGGCTTAGGTAATGCACAAGAAGTTAAAGCTGCAAAATTAGCAAAAATTGCACAAACTATTATCAAAGCTTCACAAAAAAAATTCAAACAAATCAGTGTTGATATTTCAGCTTTGCCGAATGAATTACACTACTTATTTGCACTTAAACTCACTCAATCTGCTTATGCTTTTGACGAGTTTAAGTCGAAAAAAAATGACTTTATACTCGAACAAGTTCATTTAATTGCATCAAACTCTACGCTAACGTCAAATCAACTCAACTTAATTCAAGCAATTGAAAGCGGTCAAAACGTTGCACGTGATTTAGCAAATCGTCCAGGAAATATTTGTTTTCCTGAATATTTAGCGGATCATGCAGTTGCATTGGCAGCAGAATTCCCAGATTTATTGAAAGTAACCGTGCTAGATGAACAGCAAATTGCTGATCTTGGCATGAATGCATTTCTTGCAGTCAGCAAAGGTTCAGATCGCCCTGGACGTATCATTACTCTTGAATATCAAGGTCAACTTGAACAAGCTCCTATCGTCCTCGTGGGTAAAGGAATCACTTTCGATACGGGTGGTATTTCATTAAAACCAGGTTTAGGCATGGATGAAATGAAATACGATATGGGTGGTGCAGCTTCAGTTTTAGGAACTATGCGCTCACTCTGTGAAGCTCGCCTTCCGATTCATGTTGTAGGTGCAATTGCGGCGGCTGAGAACATGCCATCAGGTCATGCAACTCGACCAGGTGATATCGTCACCACGATGAGTGGTCAAACTGTTGAAATTCTAAATACAGATGCCGAAGGTCGCTTAGTCCTCTGTGACACGCTGACCTATGTCAAACGCTTTAACCCAGAACTTGTGATTGATATCGCAACATTAACAGGCGCTTGTGTTGTTGCTTTAGGCTCTGTTTTAACAGGTATGTTCACACCAGATGATGAACTGGCACATGAACTTTCTCAAGCTGGTGAACAATCCTTTGACCGTGTATGGCGTATGCCTGTCTATGATGACTACCAAGAACAGCTTGACTCTCCATTTGCTGATATTGCCAATATTGGTGGTCCAAAAGCTGGTGCTGTTACAGCTGCTTGTTTCTTGCAACGCTTCACACGTGAATATCGTTGGGCACATTTAGATGTTGCAGGTACAGCTTGGACATCTGGCGCAGCAAAAGGTGCAACTGGTCGCCCAGTTCCATTATTGGTTCAATTTCTCGCAAATCGCGTAAATTAATGTCTAGAATCAGCTTCTACTTATTTGAAAAGAGTCCAGAACGACAGGTCCAAAGTGCCTGTCGTTTATGTCGAAAAATTCTGCGTCACCCTGCAAAAATATGGATTCATTGTCCAGAATTGAGCATTCAAAACGAACTCGATGATTTACTTTGGAGTTTCGATCCGCAGAGTTTTTTGACACATGGCATTGATGATCAATCAGCAGCTATTTGTATTTCGTCTAAGCTCCCTGAAACTCAGGAATGGATCGTGTTTAATTTTCACATTCATGCACTTGAAGATCCTTCACGTTTCAGTCACATTATCGAAATTATTGAAAACAACGAAGCTGCCAAAGAAATTGGACGAGAGAAATATAAAACCTATCGAAAATTAGGTATCTCACCTCAAACACATAAACTTTAGCGCGTTGTCATTGGAAAAAGGAGAATCGCGGTGGCCATTAATGTCGGTCAAGATTTTAAAAAACGTTGGTTGAAAGCACCTGAAGCGGTTCGCCAAGCTTTTATTGACGACCTTAATCGCATCAGTGATTTACTCGAACCTCAAACTCAACCAGATCAATGGTTAGACCATGATAATCGTGCCCAACAAGTGGCTCAGTTAAAGGTTGAACAGGCTTATGCGGATGAAAAAGCACGATTAATTGAAGAAGCACGTATTCGTAAGCAATTGGCTTTAGAAAAATCATTAGCAGAAAAACGTGCACTGCAAGAGGCTTATAATCAAAAGCTTCTACAAGACGAATATCTAAAATTTCAACAACAAACCGATTCGCTCGTACAGTTACGACAAGTGATTGATGCAGAAATCGATGAATATACTGAAAAATACCAAAAAGTGACTACACCCCATCGGGACTTTTCAGGAAACTCTCCTGCGCATTTATCAATTCATCAAGATTTAGATACGATTCGTTTACGTCTCGAGCTTGAAGCTGAAACCATGATTGAAGATGCCGTACAAATCTTTAAATCAAAACTTCAAGCAGCAGCAAAAGAAGAGATCGAACTTATTTTAAAAAATACATCTCTACCTTCTTAGAGGCTCGAACGGTGGATGCTTAGTGTCATCAAAATGAAACATATTTGTCACACCATGAATGTGATTTAAATGCTCTCTGCGATTTGACGGACATGAGGAAAGTATCACCATGGATCTTTTAAACAACATCTCTGAACGAATCACTCATTTGAAATCTGGCGAACATGTCACGATCAGTGCTCAAGAACTATTGATTAGTCGAGCAGATTTTCAATCGGTTTTAGTGTATTTAAAACATGAGTCGAAAAAAGGCGACTTTTTAATTCAAGATGAAGCTTTGGTAGAGAATTGGTTTGATCGCACATCACTCACCATTAATAAAATTTAAAAGAGCCCACTGAGGGCTTTTTTTTAACAGGTTTGAAGTATCAATTTAAGCAAAAAAATCTAAAACGGCTGAGAATATATTTCCCATGCCATACCCCATACCTAGTAAAAGTGCGATCCAAATCCAAGCACCAATAATATTGTAAAACATGAAACTGCTATAGCTCATATATCCAGAGCCCGCAGCGAATGGAGCAAAAGAACGTAAAAAAGGGATAAAGCGCGCAATTAAAATGGTCTTACCACCATGTTTCTCGAAATAAGCATTGGTTTTGGCAATATACTCAGGTTTTAACCAACGTGAGTGCTCGCTAAAATATTTAACACCAAGCCATCGCCCTGTATAGAAATTGAGAATATAACCAAGGACTGAGGCGATAAATAATAACAATCCCATATAGTGCAAATGAATCAACTCAGTGGTCGAACATAAAGCACCGATGGCGATGAGCAAACTGTCCCCAGGTAAAAAAAACATGAAAACGGAACCATTTTCCGCAAATATCACTAAAAATAAAATTGCGTAAATCCATACGCCATATTGCTCTAATAAACTAGGTAAAAGCTGCTCTAAATGCAGTAAAAAATCAATCATTCTGAAGTTCTCTGAGCACGTTGCTTTCTCCTTTAGATAGATTGTATACCTAATTTATTTAAACAAAAAAACAGCCTAAAAATTTAGGCTGTTTTCTATTTTAATCATTTTTTAACGTAAAAAACCATTCTGTGCTAAAAATTCCATGCTTAATTTAGACTCAGGTTTATGCTCAGCAGCCTTATCCCCAAGCAATAAACGTTCAATATATCGTGCAAGTACATCGACTTCTAAGTTTACTCTAGTCCCGACTTTCCACGTACTAATATTGGTCCGCTCTGCAGTATGAGGAATAAGATTTAAACTCAACACATTGCCACGTAGACGATTGATTGTAAGACTAATTCCATCAACTGTGATAGAACCTTTCTCCGCTAAATATTTTGCAATTTCAGGCGGGGCCGTTACCTCAAAATAGAGTGAACGTGCATCTTGACGTTGCACTGTAATTTCACCAACAACATCCACATGTCCACTGACAATATGACCACCAAAGCGAGTTGTCGGCAACATCGCTTTTTCTACATTGACGGTTTGCCCAACCTTCCAACTCGATAAAGTTGTACGATGAATACTTTCAAGTGACACGTCTGCTTCGTACCATTGATTGCCCCATGCAATAACAGTTAAGCAGATGCCATTGGTCGCAATTGAATCACCCAAGTGAACATCAGACATATCAAGATCAGTCTGTATACGCAAGCGGATATCACCACCTACATTTTGTAAACTTTCGACTTTTCCTAAACTTTCAACAATGCCTGTAAACATAATGGGTACTCTTAAATTTGTTCTATTTTTACCATAAATCCAATTGTTCAGCGACGCCTGTAGTGTCAACACCACCCAATTCAGCATAGTGGTGTAACTGACCAAGTAACTGTCGAATTGGCGGTCCTGATTTTGCGTGCGTGTCTGTAATCACGATAAACTCAAGAACGCGCGCACGCTCAGACTGACGCTGCTTACTCACACGATATCTTGGAACATCTTGAGTCAAAATTGTGACTCGTCCACGCTCTAAATTCGCTTTAAGTAAATCACCAGCCTCAATATTTCCATCTGTTGAATAGCTGGTCAAAATATAGCGTGCATTAATGGTTTGCAAAAGCTTTTCATACGCTTCTTTGGCATGTTTAGAAGAATTGTATGGGCTTGGTCGTTCTTTACGCCAAGCACGGTCGATTCCGCTCTTGAAACCCTTAGTATCTGGACTTGGTAAATCTACCTGATCCCATAAAGTCAAAGCATTCAATACATGATAGTTGCTACTATACGCATGCTGATTATAGGGTGGATCCAAATATGCCACATCGACTTCGAAACCGCTCATTTGATTTGCTAAATGTTGAGCATCCACACACCACATTTCAGCCGCTGGGCCTGTCAGATTTGAATTTTCACAAAAACGACTTGGGGTCAGCCATAGTAATGATTCAATTCGCTCTAAAGCCGTCTGAGTTTTACCGCCCCAGCCGTGATGGAAACTCTTAAATACGCCTGACGTATTACTCACAAAACTTGCTGAATACAATAAAGGTGCAAGTAAAGCGCTCATTTCCACATCATCAATTGCACCTTGAGCTTGCCAAGTTGCAATTTGTTGGCGAATTGCATCAATGCGCATGCCATTTCGGCGTTTGAAGAATAAACGGTCTCTTGAAGGATCATAGATTTCATCATTACGAGGGCAGAGATTGTGTGTCACCCATCCTTTGACCTCAGGCAAGCGATTAAGATAATCAATTGCTTTCTGATATCCGCCTAATTCTTTAAAAGCAGGAGCTTCAGTACATGACAATATGGCATGATTAAGTGCGTGGCTGTAAGGCTCCCAATCGTTCGCTATTACTCGGTAGCCATTTTGACGAGCCAAACGAGAAACCACACCGCTTCCAGCAAAAAAATCCGCAAAGATAGGCGCTCGACCTGAACTCGTATTCAAAGTTCCAGTGCTTTCTAATGCCTCAAGAATCAAATGTAATAAACGACGCTTGTTGCCTAAATAAGGCACAAGTTGATTAAACAAATACTCATCTGTCGTACGTGCTGCATGGCGACGTTTATGATAAACCGTTGACTCTGTACTCATAGCGACTCTTGATCAGGGATTAATTTTAAACGGATGTCATCACCTAACTGAGTTACATCTTGAAGTTTAAAACGGAGTTGTTCTGTCATTTGTTTAAATTCAGCATTAAACATTGGACGAGCTGATTGACCTAATAGTGTAGGCGCAATATAACTAATCAATTCATCTACCAAATTTTCCTGCAAAAATGCAGTAGATAGGGTTGCACCAGCTTCCACCATCACATCATAGATTTGAAAATCTTTTAAGACTTTTAGCAATTCAACTAAGGGCTGAACTTCGAGTTGAATCACGCCAAGTTGTGCAAGCTCTGCTCGAAATGGCCCCATGACCATGACAGTATCAGGATTCTCTAACACTTTAGCATCTAAAGGTAAGCGACCTTGACGATCTAAAATCACACGTTTAGGCTGCACAACTCGCTCTAATTCAATATTCGGTAAAGCTCGAACATTCAACTGACAATCATCAGCCAACACTGTTTCAATACCCGTGATCACTGCACCAGAAATTGCACGCCAATGTTGAACATCCTGACGTGCCAATTCACCTGTAATCCACTTCGACTCCCCTGAAGCCATTGCTGTACGACCATCGAGACTCGACGCGACCTTTAAACGTACATAAGGTAATCCCTTAGACATAGCTTTAAAGAAGCCTAAGTTCAAAGGACGCGCTTCCAACTCACAGATCCCGACTTCAACGTCTATACCTGCTTGTTGTAGGATAGCCACACCTTTACCAGCAACCAATGGATTAGGGTCTGAACAAGCCACTATCACTTTTGCAATGCCCGCTTCTACTAAGCCTTTCGCGCAAGGAGGAGTTCGACCATAATGCGCACAAGGCTCTAGTGTGACATATGCCGTTGCACCCTGTGCTAGCTCCCCTGCTTGACGAAGTGCAAACACTTCGGCATGTGGTTGCCCAGCTTGGGGGTGAAAACCTTCACCAATGATCTGTCCGTCTTTGACAATGACACAACCTACATTAGGATTTGGTTTTGTCGAATATTGACCTTGCTTCGCCAATGCTATTGCACGACGCATCCACATTTGATCTTGATCGATCTGTTGTTGCGAGAACTCAGACATTCATAACCTTGAAGTTGAATTTGGGGCGAGATTAATGTTCTTGATCTCGGTGTTGCATTTGTTCGATTTGACGGCGAAATGCTTCTACATCTTGGAAATCTTGATATACAGAGGCAAAACGTACGTATGCGACATGATCAAGGGCAAATAAAGCCTTCATTACAATTTCGCCTATTGTACGAGAACGAACATCACGTTCACCTAGTCGACGAATTTGAAGTTGAATATCACTGACCACCGTTTCAATTTGTTCTTGTGTCACGGGACGTTTTTGTAAAGCATGCATGAGTGAACGACGAAGTTTCGCTTCATCATAAGGTTCATTTTTACCATCAGACTTGGTGACACGAGGCATCACCACTTCAAAACTTTCAAAAGTTGTAAAACGCTCATTACAACTAATACATTCACGACGACGGCGAATTTGGCAGCCTTCAGCAGCTAAACGTGAATCAATCACCTTACTATCAGCGGCGTTGCAAAATGGACAATGCATAGCGGTTTAATTGAACAAATTCTATTTGCACCAAGTGTATCAAAAAATTCTGCTCATGTTGAGCTTTCATCAATATATAGAAAAAAAACAGCCCCAAAGGGCTGTTTCACACTATATATTGATTATTGTGTTTAATCGTTATTCAACACGCTCACCATGTTGACTTAAATCCAGACCCATACGCTCATCGTCTGACTCAACACGAATACCGATGATTAAATCAATGACTTTTAAGATGATGAATGTCAGGATTGCTGAATAAGCGATTGTTGCAAGAACACCTTCAACTTGTACCCATAATTGGCTTAATACGTTTGTAGGTGCTGCATCGCCCATGATGAACTCACTTGCAAAGAATGCGGTTAGAATTGCGCCAACGATACCACCAACACCGTGAAGTCCAAAGGCATCTAATGAGTCATCCGCTTTCAATGCACGTTTTAATGCTGTAATACCCCAGAAGCACACGACACCACCAATTAAGCCCATCGCTAAAGCACCACCTACTGTCACGAATCCAGCAGCTGGCGTAATCACAACCAGACCAGCTACCGCACCTGATGCCGCACCCAACACTGAAGCTTTGCCACGAACGACTTTTTCAGTGATTAACCATGAAATGGCAGCAGCGGCAGCAGCAACTTGAGTAACAACCAATGCATAACCTGCTGAACCATTTGCACCTAATGCAGAACCACCATTGAAACCAAACCAGCCGACCCAAATTAAGCTCGCACCAATGACAGTCAATGTGAGGTTATGTGGCGCCATTGATTCTTTGCCTAGCCCCATACGCTTACCAAGCATATACGCCGCAACTAAACCAGCAACACCTGAGTTAATATGAACAACTGTACCACCTGCAAAATCAAGTGCACCATCGTTACCTAACCAACCACCACCCCATACCCAGTGTGTAATAGGAGCATAGACAACCACCACCCAAATTGCGATAAACGCAACAAAAGCACTAAATTTCATACGCTCTGCAATAGAACCACTGATAATGGCAACGGTAATGATTGCAAATGTCATTTGGAAGATGACAAATAAAATTTCTGGAATTGTTCCACTCAATGCTTCTGTAGTGATACCAGACAACATAAATTTATCTAGACTTCCAATAAAGGCATTACCTTCACCAAAAGCAAGTGTGTAGCCAACCACCACCCAAGCGATACTGACCACTGCAGCAGCGACAAAGCTGTGTGCCATGGTACTTAAGACATTTTTTTTACGTACCATACCGCCGTAGAACAGCGCTAAACCAGGAATGGTCATGAGTAAAACGAGTGCAGTTGAAACTAAAATCCAGGCAGTGTCACCCGTATCAAGAACTGCCGCTTCTTCAGCAGGAGCTTCTTCTGGAGCTGCTGGTAATGTTTCAACCAAATTAGAATCTGTAGATGAAGCCTCAGTTTCAACAACTGCAACTTCAGTAGAAGTTGGTTCTGACACTGCTTCTTCAGCCCATGCGACAGAACCACCTAAGAGTGCGCCAGACAAGCTCAGCGCCATTAGCATTTTTTTCATTCGTATCCCCCAACCTAGTTTTTGTGAGTTATTCGCTACTCAGCAAACTTCATGCCAAATTAAACTGCGTCAGCACCAGTCTCACCAGTACGGATACGGATAACTTGTTCTAGATTCGTCACGAAAATTTTTCCGTCACCAATTTTGCCAGTACTAGCTACACGTGTAATTGATTCAATCACTGAATCAACCATTTCGTCACTGATTGCGATTTCAATTTTTACTTTAGGTAAAAAATCAACCACATATTCAGCACCACGATAAAGTTCAGTATGACCTTTTTGACGACCAAAACCTTTTACTTCAGTTACGGTGATCCCTTGAACGCCAATTTCAGAGAGTGCTTCACGCACGTCATCTAATTTGAATGGTTTTACAATTGCTGTTACGAGTTTCATGTTGTTTTCCTTCGGCTTTTTTCACCAGTAAGGTTTTATGTTCAAATTTCATGCCAAACTTCATAATGGTTGGGGATATTAATCAGCCAGCATGAACTTATTTATAACCTATTTTATACGCCTACACGGTCTTATGTTCTAAAAATATTGGGAATTTTGATGGATTTTTTTTATGTTCTTATTGGTTTAACCTATGAAATGTAGTTAACACTAGGGTCAATCCAAAACGGATGTTAAACTTCAATGTTGATGACTTATTATTCGGAAGAACTATGATTGAAACTTTATTACAGGCAATCTTAGAACAGGTTGACCAACCCAAAAAAGATTTAGAAAAAAATGTGAGAGCGTTGTTAAACGAAGCGATTAGTAAAATGGATTTGGTTTCTAAAGAAGAAATCGAACGTCAGAAAACTGCACTAAACAATGCCAATTCCCGTTTAACAGAACTTCAAACGCAATTAAAATCACTAGAAAGCTTAATTTCCGATCAAAAATAAGCAACATTGCACCAATACAGTGCTTAAACACAAAGTCAGTGATTAAAAATAAAGCAATTCTAAAAATAATATAATAATGGTTCAGTTTTATGTCATTTGCAAAAATTTATACCCGAGGTCTTCTTGGTTTACATGCACCACTGATTGAAGTCGAGGTTCATGTCAGCCAAGGATTACCTTCACTCACCATTGTAGGTCTTCCAGAAGCTGCTGTTCGAGAAAGTAAGGATCGTGTCCGTTCTGCAATCATTAATAGCGGTTTTCAATTTCCAACCAAACGGCTGACGATCAATCTAGCCCCTGCTGATTTACCCAAAGATAGTTCAAGGCTTGATTTACCTATTGCTTTGGGGATTTTAATCGCTTCAGGGCAACTACATGATCAAAGTATTGACCGTTTTGAATTTATAGGTGAATTGGCACTCGATGGTCTGTTAAGACCTGTAACTGGAACTTTGACGATCGCAATGGCATGTCAAACCGCAGGTCATGAGTTAATGATTCCTGTGAGTAATTTGGATGATGCAGCACTTCTTCCCAATTTTGAGGTGTATACAGCCAAATCTTTAAAAGATGTTTGCCAGCACTTTGATCAGTCGAGTCCAATTCAACCCATATTAGCGAATAAAACGATCCAACCTCAAAAAAATCGATTTGATCTCGCTGATGTCAAAGGTCAATTACGTCCAAGACGTGCCTTAGAAATCGCAGCAGCTGGTGGACATTCGATTTTATTTAAAGGCCCGCCAGGCACTGGTAAAACACTGCTTGCCTCAAGATTGTCTGGCATCTTGCCCCCATTAACTAATCAAGAACACTTAGAGGTCGCAAGTATTTACTCCATTGCAAATACACCTTATCAATTTGGTCATCGCCCCTTTAGAGCGCCACATCATACGGCATCCGCTGTGGCCTTGGTTGGTGGTGGATCACACCCTCGACCAGGTGAGATCACCTTAGCCCATTTAGGTGTACTTTTTCTCGATGAATTACCTGAGTTTGACCGAAAAGTCTTAGAAGTATTGAGGCAGCCTCTTGAGTCGAAAGAAATCGTCATTTCCAGAGCATCAAGACAAATTACTTTCCCGGCTAATTTTCAATTTGTCGCTGCAATGAATCCATGTCCATGTGGATATGCCTTCAATCAAGACAGTCGTTGTCAATGTTCACCTGAATCAATTAAGCGCTATCAAAATCGAATTTCTGGCCCTCTACTAGATCGGATTGACTTACATATTGATGTGCCACCTTTACCTCCTCAAGACATGCAAAGCACTACACCGATGGAGAATTCTGAAACCGTCAGAAAACGGGTGATTCAGGCCTATGAGTTGCAAATTCAACGACAAGGTGTGACAAATCAAAATCTAAGTTCTCAACAGCTTGATCAAGTGGCTCAACTAGATGATTCTGCAAAAAAGATTATCGCTATGGCTCAACAACGTTTGAATTTATCAGCACGTTCTTACCACCGAATCTTACGTGTCGCTCGTACAATTGCTGACTTAGCGTGTTCTGAACACATACAAACAGCTCACTTAACTGAAGCACTCTCTTATCGTAAACAGGAATAAAAAAAAGCGACTCAGTTGAGTCGCCTTTTTTAATTGAGTTGAGTTTAGAAGCTATAACCCAATGCTAATACCATTTTATTCTTTAAATTGTTTCCATAACGATCATCACCACCAATAATATAATTCATGCTTGCTGTGACACCTGTTTCCCCTAAAGCTTTACTTAGACCAATATCAAAGTGACGGAAATTAAAACTTTCTGACTCTGGTGTTTCTGCAACATACTTACCGTCTTTTTCATAAACATATAAACCCAAAGCTGTGTCCAAGCTAAAATCGTTTGGTAGAGGATAACTATATGTAGCTTTTAAATATGTGTCTCCAGCGTTCCCCCAACCTGTATCCTCCAACAAAGTTTGAGCAGTTACTCCGACATCTTTGTAATTCAGACCGAGTAATAATTCAAAGCCATCATAAACTGAGGTTTCAACGTCATAATAATAGTAATAAGTTGTACCTACAGTAAAACCAGTGTTTTCATTGATTGAACCGTTGTAACCCACATAAAAATTATTTTCCATTGGATTGTTAGTACCGTAAGCATCTGTACCTAACGTAGATGTCCACCACCCTGCGTACAATCCAGAACTATGGCTATAGTCTAATCCACCTTGTAATGTAGCTTCAGTATTTTCAGGAGCTGCCGTATTACCACGCAATATATAACTTGATAAAACACTGATATTACCTGATACAGAATGCGGTGAAGTTGGTGCTTCAGCAAAAGTAAATGTTGATGCAGATGCTACAACTGCTAGACCCAATGCTTGAATTGCTAATTTCATATTTATGTTCCCCCACATCATGATTAGATGCTTTTTCGGTTTATTTGTTGAACTCATATGTGAATTAGCAATAGCTATGCCAAAGTTAAAGGTGTCTAGATACAAAGGAATTAAAACAACGAGATAAAATAATTTAAATTAATGATTTTATTAGTATATTTATTTAAATTTCTTATTTTTAAAAATACTTAAAGCAATTTTTTGTGATGATCCCCTTCAGTTAAAGATATATCTTTTTAGATCACACATTCATTTACAACTTGCCTCATTTTAAGGCTATTTTTTAATCAACCTTAAATTTGGAGTATCAAATTAGTGCAACACTAAAAGAAAATGATGTCTTCACCACATAAAAATTAAATGAAAATGAACTGAATAAATATCATTCTTATTTAAAATTATATATTGATCCTTATTTACTTCTAGAGTTACAAAAAAAAACGTGCCAGAGTGACTAAATTAAATAAAAAAAAGAATATTAGGTTAAAAATAAATATATGTTATTAATAGTTAAATTTAATTTTATAATACTTTTAATCTTTAATAATTCACAACTTAGTTCAATTTATATACTTTTTACTTATGACTTTATGTGCGAAATTGTGAATAATAGAGCCAATTTTGTTATACATTACGTATACAAATACTAAACATTAACCATAATCATTTTGTATGAGGCTCTCTCCCAATGCAAAAATTCCAAAAACTAAGCTTAGCAGTTCTTATTCAAACTGCTTTAATTTCTACTGCATTTGCGAGTGAGCAAAGTGAATCAAAGGGATTCGTAGAAGATGCTGAAGGATCAGTATTATTCCGTACAGGTTTCTTGCATCGTGATAAAAAGAACGGTGTCGAAGATACCAGCTCAGCAGCTCAAACAGCCATGGTTAAAATTGAGTCTGGTTTCACGAAAGGTATCGTTGGTTTCGGTGTTGGTGTTATTGGTGATGCTTCTTTCAAAATAGGAAAAAATGGTCACACAGGCAATCAAATGATTCCTGTTAAAGATCAGTTAAATTCAGATGGCACTAAAGATGCATATGATCACTGGGTTCGTGGTGGTGGCTTTGTTAAAGCACGAGTTTCAAATACAACCATTACTTATGGTACACAAATTTCAGAAATCCCTGTGATCGCAAGTAACACAGCCCGTTTAACACCTGAGTATTTTACTGGCCTTTCGATTATTAGTAACGAAATAGATAACTTAAGTTTGTATGCAGGAAAATTTACTAAAAATCAATGGTCTAATGATATTAGTACTGATGAGCAAAATTTAGATCGTGCAGTCTATTGGGGTGCTAAATATAAATTTAATGATCAACTAAATTCTTCATACTATGGCTTAGATGTCAAAGACAAATTAGATCGTCATTATGCCAATGTGAACTATACACATGGTTTAAAAAACGATGCATCTTTAAGTTTAGATTTTTCTGGTTATCACACTGATTGGAAACAGGGTGCAGGTTCATCTGACCCACGTATTGACATCCAAGATTTAAGCAACTCTATCTGGGGTGTTTCAGCAAGTTATAGTAAAGATGTTCACAATGTGATGATCTCGTATCAAGACAATGCTGGAAATACAGGTTATGACTATGCTTATAACTCAGATGGTTTACAAAGTATTTATGTACCAAACTCATATTTATCTGACTTTAATGGTAATGATGAGAAATCTGTTGGTCTTCAATACAACTACAACTTCAAAAATCACGGCTTAGCAGGTTTAAATTGGACGACTGCATTTGTTTATGGTTGGGATATTGATGTTGCTGAAAATGACACTCCTTCGATAATTGTTGATCAAGCAGAAGAACATGAATTCTTCAACCAGATCAAATACACCATCCAAACTGGATATCTTAAAGATGCAAGCTTAAGATTACGCCACTCTTATTTACGTGGTAGTGATACGTACAACAACGCTTCTGGCAATTACGTGAGTAATGCAATTGGTTCGACCAACGAATGGCGTATTTGGTTAGATATTCCTGTAAGCTTATTCTAAGTTCAAACAATATCTAAACAAAAAACCTGCACAAAGTGCAGGTTTTTTATAAAAGCTACAAGATCAAAGTTTGTAGCTTTATTTATACATCAGGCAAATTATTTGTTTGCTTCAGCATAAGCAGCAATTGAGCTTAACACTTCTTGTTTAGCAACATCTGCACCTTCCCAACCACTTAACTTGACCCACTTACCTGGCTCTAAGTCTTTGTAGTGTTGGAAGAAATGTTCAATTTGGCTAATCAATAAAGGAGGAAGGTCAGTATATTCCTGAACATCTTTATAGATTGGCGTTAATTTATCGTGTGGTACAGCGACAAGTTTCGCATCAACACCACCATCATCTTCCATATTTAATTTACCCACTGGGCGACAACGGATAACCGAACCTGGTTCTACAGGATGTGGTGTAACAACTAATACGTCTAATGGATCACCATCAAGAGATAATGTATTTGGTACATAACCGTAGTTTGCTGGGTAGAACATTGCAGTACCCATGAAACGATCTACGAAAAGTGCATCTGAATCTTTATCAATTTCATATTTAATTGGTGCTGCATTTGCAGGGATTTCGATAATTACATAGATATCGTTTGGTGCATCTTTACCTGCAGGGATATTACTGTAGCTCATAGCAAACTCTTTACTGTCAGTGTTCATTAAAATGGGGTTGATTATAACGCTTTATTCAGCAATCATCATTCGATTATACAAGCTGAAGATGTATTTTAGGTATGGTGTTAGTCTGTTTTTCTTAGAGCAATCGAATAATTAATAAAAGCAATAAGATCGGACAAAGCATTGATAAGAACCAAACAATTGATCTAAGGGTCGCCCAATTACATAAATAACAAATCCCATAGATGATTCGTAAGACGATATATGCCGAGCCTAATAAAATCACCAATTGCTGTTGAACAACCATATACTCAGCCATCAAAACTGCCGCAATAAATAATGGCAAACTTTCAAAGCTATTTTGCTGCGCAGCATTCGCTCGAGCCGCTAAGCCTGTGGTTTTAGACATGAATTCACGCGGATTTTGATTATCCTGCCCTTTGAAACCACCTGCAATTTTAGCAATGACTGTAAATAAATAAGGGAGTAAACAAGCAATTAAAATAAGGTAAATAACACCTTCAATACCGTGCATGGATTTCAGTCCAATGATTTAAGCTGGTTTTATCTTAGCATGATGTTTGTGCGATAATTTTAGTTAAATTATTTTGTTTATTAAAATTCTGAGTAATGGCATGACCAATTCTGACCAAAAAAAGTTATTTGATGTTCTCGAGTTACAAAAGCAACATCAAAAACGTGTCGATCGTGTGCTTTATATCGTTCTTCCGATTATGGCTTTCTTGATCAGCGTAATTTGTGCCAATATGAATTGGCAATCGACTCTCGGCACATTGCTGGTTCTCATCATCGCCTTTATCGCGGTAGGGATTAAACGAGCAAATAAATGGATCTGGCTGAGCATTATTTCAGTATATAGCTTAGTTGATATTTACTTCAGTTATTCAGGACAGTTACCGAGTTCTGCTGTAGGACGTCATTTAGGTACAATGCTGACATTCACATTTATTATTGCAACAGCGCGACCTTATATCGACCGTTGGCTAATGAAAGAATAAAATAAAAAAAGCGCCTTACGGCGCTTTTTTTATTTGAATTATTTGCGTAAATCTTTACGAAGGATTTTACCGACATTCGATTTTGGCAATTCATCCATGAATTCAACATAACGAGGACGCTTATATCCTGTTAAGTTTTCTTTCGCAAAAGCTAACACTTCTTCTGTTGTTAGTGATGGATCTTTCTTCACAACAAACAACTTAGGCACTTCACCTGATTTTTCATCAGCCACACCAATCGCTGCAACCTCGAGTACTTTAGGATGTGTTGCAATTACTTCCTCGATTTCAGATGGGTATACGTTAAAGCCTGATACCAAGATCATATCTTTCTTACGATCAACAATCTTGAAGTAACCACGAGCATCCATGATACCGATATCACCAGTACGGAAGAAACCATCTGCGGTCATCACCTTAGCTGTTTCATCTGGTCGGTTCCAATAGCCTTTCATGACTTGAGGACCACGAATTGAAATCTCACCTTGCTCACCTTGTGGAACTTCATTGCCATCGTCATCCAATACAGCGACATCCGTTAAAGGTAATGGGATACCAATCGTACCGCTAAACTCTTCAGATGCCGGTGGGTTTGCCGTTGCAATAGGTGAAGTTTCAGAAAGACCATAGCCTTCAATAATATTTGTACCTGTGATTTTTTTCCAAGCTGCAGCAGTTGAAGGTAATACAGCCATACCACCTCCCATCGCCATTTTTAATTTGCTATGGTCAAGTTGTTTGAATTCTTCATTATGAACGAGTGCGTTGAATAAAGTATTCACAGCTGGGAAGAAACCAGGCTGATATTTGCGTAGCTCTTTAATGACTGCAGGGAGATCACGAGGGTTAGGAATCAATACGTTTGCTTGACCCTTGTACATACCATAAAGTGCACAAACCATGAATGCAAAGATATGATAGAGCGGTAATGCACAGAAAATGCGATCGTCGCTCGCACCATCTTGAGCACCAAATTTAGATTGGAAAATACCATCTGCTTGCATTAAGTTTGCCACAAGGTTGCGATGTGTTAATTCCGCACCTTTTGATACGCCTGTTGTACCACCTGTATATTGCAATACAGCAGTGTCGCTCAACGTTGTTGCTGGACGCTTATAATGTGCAGAACTGCCTTTAGACATCGCAGTCGTAAATTTAACATGTCCTGGGATACTCCAAGCTGGAATTTGCTTACGCACTTTACGTAAAACAAAATTCACGAGTGTACCTTTTAAGGTACCTAACATATCACCTACTGTCGCCACGATCACATGCTTAACTGGCGTTTTACCAAGAATTGATTGATAAACAGAAGCGAAGTTTTCAATAATCACAAGCGCTTCAGTGCCTGAGTCATTCAATTGATGCTCAAGTTCACGAGCTGTGTAAAGTGGGTTCACGTTTACAAGAACTAAGCCCGCACGGAATACACCAAGTGCTACCACTGGATATTGCAGTACGTTTGGCATCATGACCGCTACGCGAGAACCTTTTGCTAAACCAAGGCTTTGAAGATAGGCTGCAAATTGACGGCTCGCCGTATCAAGTTCATTGAACGTTAATGTTTTATCCATAAAGATAAAAGCATCACGCGAACCAAATTTCTGGAAGTTTCTCTCAAAAATATCAACAAGAGAGGTATTTTCTGGTGGTAATTCTACTGTTTGTGGAATTCCAGTTTTTTGGTATTCAGCGAACCAAATCTTTTCCATAATGCCATATTCTCCAATTAGTAATACTTGGTTTTAAACTCTTCTTTTCGATAATGTATTGAGCATCTTATTTAATTTATTGCTCAATAAAGCATCCATAGCCATAAATACATTTCATATATAACGTATTTTGTCGACTAGATGCTAGCTTTATCTTTGAATGAAGAGTTTATTTGCTTTTTGATAACCTCGTGGTAATACCTGCCCTTTTGAAGCACGTTTACCGATGTATTTCAGCAGATCATCACCTTTTAATTTCAATTGTTGTTGTCCAGCAACGACCTGAAGCACATCATCCAAGTTAAGTGTTGTCATAGACACAATGCGTTCCTTTGCATCCAACTGCATCAATTTATTACCTTTTCCTTTATTGAGCATTGGTAATTCTGTCAGCTCAGTCAGTAATAATCGTCCAGAACTGCTGAGTACAGCGATATGTGTACCATCAATTTGTTGCAATGGCATTGCGCTTGCATCATCTGCAAGCGTTAAAAACGCTTTACCCGCTTTAGCATTGGTGTCCAATTGTTTCGCTTGTGTTTTAAAACCATATCCTTTGGAGCTGATCGCTAATATTTCCACCTCATCTTCAGCAATCAGAATTTGTTGGAAATTTACTCCATTTGCTGGCGATAATTTCGAGCTTAATGGTTCACCTAAGCCGCGCGCTGAAGGTAATCCTGTAATTGGTAATGCGTAACTTCGACCAGATTGATCTAATACATACACTTTTTGATTAGATTTACCTTGTGCATGACTTAAATATTGATCTCCTGCACGGAAATTGACTTTATCTAGATCGATCTCATGTCCTTTCGCACAACGAATCCAACCCGCTTCCGATAAAATGACAGTGACAGGATCAGCTGGTATCAAATCTTGTTCACTAATCGCGGTCGCTTCTTCACGCTGAACAATTGGAGATCGGCGATCATCACCAAACTTTTTCGCATCTTCTTTTAATTCTGAAATGATCAGATTTTTTAAAGATTCAGGATTCGCCAATTGCTCTCGAATCACGGCTGCTCGAGCTTCAAGCTCTTCTTGTTCACGGCGAATTTCCATTTCTTCGAGACGCGCCAAATGACGTAATTTAAGCTCTAGAATGGCTTCGGCTTGAATTTCATCAATACCGAAATGTGACATTAAGACTTCTTTCGGATGATCTTCCTCACGAATAATTCGAATTACCGTATCAATATCTAAATACGCAATTAAAAGCCCAGCCAGAATATGTAGACGTTTTTCAATTTTATTCAAATGGTATTGCAAACGTCTCGTCACAGTCGTTTTACGAATTTCAATCCATTCCAACAAAATACGACGGATAGATTTTACTTGTGGACGACCATCAGCACCAATCATGTTCATATTGACGCGGTAGCTCGACTCGAGATCGGTCGTGGCAAATAAATGGCTCATGACCGCATCTGCATCGATACGATTTGAACGCAAGACAATTACCAAACGTGTTGGACATTGATGATCTGATTCATCTCGTACATCACTTACCAACGGTAATTTTTTTGCCTGCATTTGATCAGCAATTTGGCTGATAATTTTAGAGCCAGAAACCTGATATGGTAATTCACTGATGACAATTTCATTTTTTTCAACCGAATATACCGCACGCATGCGATAACTGCCGCGCCCAGTGCTTTGTAATTTCAGTAATTCATCAGCAGGTGTAATAATTTCTGCTTGAGTCGGTAAGTCTGGACCAGGAATATATTCAGCAACTTTTTCATCAGACAAATTCGGGTTACGAATCAGTGCAATTGTACCCTTAACAACTTCCCGTAAATTGTGTGGTGGAATATCTGTTGCCATTCCCACCGCAATTCCCGTCGTACCATTTAAAAGAATATTCGGTACGCGTGCTGGTAAATTTACAGGCTCTTTTAATGAACCATCAAAGTTATCTTGCCAGTCGACAGTTCCTTGACCTAACTCAGAGAGCAGGACTTCACTATATTGTGATAGTTTGGCCTCAGTATATCGCATTGCAGCAAACGACTTTGGATCATCTGGTGATCCCCAGTTGCCTTGCCCTTCAATAAATGGATAACGATAACTAAATGGCTGTGCCATTAAGACCATTGCTTCATAACAAGCAGAATCACCATGCGGATGATATTTACCTAAAACATCACCAACTGTACGTGCTGATTTTTTGGGTTTACCACTATGCTTTAGACCAAGCTCGCTCATCGCATATACGATACGGCGTTGTACAGGTTTTAATCCGTCACTAATATGAGGCAATGCACGATCCATAATCACGTACATCGCATAGTTTAGGTAAGCTTGTTCTGTAAATTCTGCTACAGAACGATTCTCTGTCGCTTGGTGCGCAAGGCTTGTCATTGAATCGTGAAATCCTAATGAATGAATAGTTTAAGGGTGTATGCTAGTCTCCCAAACTGCGAAGAACAAGCAAGGTTGGACACTTTGTAAAGATAAAATAACAAAAAAAAGGCCAGTTGGTTTTATTTCATTTTAAATTGGACTTTTTTCTTGTATCCAATTAATTTTATTGAATATACAATAATCAAAACACAACTTTATAACAAATGATTTTACATACACTCATCGTATGAACGGAACAAACATGCATAATTACATTCCTTATGATCTTCGCTCAAAATTATTTCAAATTGACCCTAATCTAGATGTTCATTGGCAAACGCGTTTAAAAAATATTTTAAATAGTGTTCCCGCACCAATACAAGGTCTGATACAGGAACAATTCCTGACTGCGAAGAATATTTACTGGGATCAACATCGACAATCATTCACTTTTAAGGGCATTGTTGGTCTTCAGGATTTAAGCAGTCATTTAATCTCACCGAAAATGCGAACTTTGGCTGAAAAGATCGCAGCCACTTTAGAAACGCTTAAATCATATCAAGACGTAATTAAAATCGCCGATTACTTAGAAACTGTACAAAATCAAATTGATCGTATTGAAACAGAAGAAGATCAAAGTTTTCTTAGAGACAAACAACTGCTACGAAAAACTTTTTTATATGATGCTGCAAATATCATCAAAACACTCGACTTAAATGTTCCTGATAATTGCCGACATTTAACAGCTGAAGAAATTCGTACTTTTATTCTTGAAGTTCATATTAAACATCAAATTTTAGGCTATTGGTTCAAAACCATCCTCCCGAGACAACTGAAGCAAATTAGCCATCCATTATTCCAGGACTTTATTATTCAAGAACAAAAAATTCGTGATTTTGATGTGATTGAAAGCAGTCAGTATTTATATCTGGTCGCGACCATTCATGACTTTAGACAGAACCCATATTCTATCCGCCGCTTTTTAATGGAAGAAAAGCTAGGTCTTGAAGATCGTGTTTACCTAAATGGCGTGGTGTTGGATAAGAAACGTTTAAATGATCCAAGTTATTTAGAACAATTTAAATGGCAAGTCAGTCGAATTATTACGATTCAACGACAGATCACGACTCCTATTTTGGATCTGATGGAAAAATTTCATAACGTCAATTTTGATCTGTTATTACCGTTACTCAAAAAACCGCTCGATGCTTCTGGATTTTCAGTCGAACAAGTCATTAACGAGCGCCTTTTAGATTTCGAAAAAGCTTTAACTCTTGAGATCTTGCAACCTTTTCAATATGCACTGCGTCATTCAATTCGTCACCCTGATGAGTTTGATTATTGTTTTATCAGTATGCATCGTCTGTTCTCTGATATTGCGAGTTTTTATAAAGACTTTTCAAGTGAACCCATTATTGCCTTCAATACTCAAGCTCAAATTTTCGAATATAAAATTTTATCCTATTTAAAATTGATGGAAAAACGCCGTCATACCATTTTTGTGAGTTTAGATGCAGAGTCTTATGCGGCAAGTCATAGCAAATCTCAAGCAGCGATTGAGCAAGTCAAAACGATTATTGCCGATGCTCTAGACCAACATAAAGTCAATCAAATTGCTTTCAATCAGAAAAAAAGAGAACTCGAAAGCCAATCAAACAAAGGATTCTTTCAAAAAATGTTTGATAAAACTGAAAAGTTAAAATCGGAGCTTGAAGCGCTTAAATTGGCTGGAATTAATAATCGACGAATTGCATATTTAGATCTCGTGAAAGTGCCTAAAAAACATGATGAAACGACGGTGTACCTTGAGTTTGAAAGTTTGATTTCAATTAATCAGACTGAGCGTCACTATGCTTTTGTCAATGGCGACAATGGGGTATCAGCCTTGCCTATTTTAATTCAACTCCCTGAAGATAAAGAAAAATTCAATCTTCAGCAAGTGTCGAACACATTACATTTTGACTTAACTAAAGCACGTCAAAAATGGGTCTAAAAAAGAGGAGCTTAGCTCCTCTTTTTTCACAGATTTACATCCCCATAGACTCAAGTGTCTTACCTTTGGTTTCCTCACCGAGCACCAAGATCACGGCTGCAACTGCCAATAATACAGCGGTAAACATCATAAATACTTGGCTAAATCCATTTGAAGCCACCATCATATGGGTAACCACTAAAGGTGCAACAATCCCACCAATACGCCCAATTGCTGCTGCCCAACCTGATCCGAAAGCACGAATATTTGCAGGATATTGTTCAGGCGTGTAGGTATATAAAACGCCCCATGCACCAAGATTAAAGAATGACATCAAGCATCCCCAGAACATGATCATCGCTACGGTATCAGCCTGCCCAAAGAAATATGCTGATACTGCACACATTGCAATAAAGCCTGAAAGCGTCGCTTTACGCCCTAACTTTTCGACGAGCCATGCCGCGACAATATAACCTGGCAATTGTGCTAAAATCATCCCGAGAACATATTCAAAAGACTGCACAATGGTATATCCCTCTTTGACTAAAAGACTTGGTAACCACGTGAAAATACCGTAATACGAATAAACAATCCCAAACCAAATTAACCACAACATTAAACTGCGCTTTGCGAAACCGCTTGACCATAACTGGCCAAAACTGACATTTGAATGTGTTGAAACTGGTTTCACTTCAATTTTGTCGATGACTTCAACACCACACTGCCGCTCGATTTTTTGTACAATCGCGTGCGCTTGATCAATACGACCTCGATTGATCAAGTAAGGAATAGATTCCGGAACTTTTTTTAGAATAACGAAGACATAAAGTGCAGGCAAACCACCCAATAAAAATACAACATGCCAATCAAATTTAGGGATGACGAAATAAGAAACCAGTGCAGCACATAACCAGCCTAGCCCCCAGAAGCTTTCAAGTAACACAATAAAGCGACCACGAACATGGGCTGGAATGTATTCACTCACTAAAGTCACGGCAACTGGTAACTGTCCGCCTAAGCCTAAACCTACAATAAATCTAAAGATTAATAACCATGTTAAATTTGGTGCGAAAGCACAAAGGGCTGTTGCGATGCTATAAATGACCAAAGTTGTAGCAAATACTGCTTTACGCCCGATTCGATCTGCCAGTCCACCAGAGAACACTGCACCTATCGCCATCCCCACAAAGCCTATGGATACAACCCAACCTTTTTCAGCAGGCGTCATTTGCCAGTCTTCAGCCATCTTCGCCAAGATAAAGGAAATTAGTCCAGTATCCATTGCATCAAACATCCAGCCTAATCCAATCACCCACAACAAGGTGTAGTGAAATTTACCAATAGGTAAACGCTGTATTCGTGAGATTAAATCCATAGCATGCTCTCTGTGCGGAGTGATTTAAATACAACCAATGACAATCGCTGTTTTCTCAACACTGCTTATTTTATTTTCTAAAGAACCATATAAAAATGACCGATCACATTATCGGCCATTTTGAAAGATGAGTGTAAAAAGTTTAATTTACATCTTTTGATGACGCCGACTGTTCATCATCATCTTTATAAATAAATTTTGGCATTTCAAGGCCAAAGTAAATTGCGATACAACGCAATGTGAAACCAAAAACAAGAGTAGAAATAATGGTGATATCTTGTGAAAAACCGACTTCGATACAGCCCCAATAGAAAATGACTGCAACAAAAGAAATACTGGCATAAAGTTCGCGACGGAAAACTAAAGGCACATCGTTACATAAGATATCTCGTAAAATACCCCCTGAAACGCCTGTCAATACACCTGCCACTGCACAAACCACGAAACCCTGTTCCATTTGAATCGCAATTTGACAACCAATAATGGTAAAACCTATCAGACCTAAGGCATCCAGAAGTAAGAATACCGAACGTAGATGTCGCATCCATTTTGCGATAAAAATCGTAAACAATGCTGCACAACATGTAAGTACTAGATATTCAGGATGTTTCACCCAAGTTAAAGGATAATGCCCTAGCAAAACATCACGGACTGACCCTCCACCCAAAGCAGTCACACAGGCAATAATAATGACACCAAACCAATCCATACTTCGTCGACCTGCAGACAAGGCGCCTGTCATCGCTTCCGCAGTAATCGCAATAATATAAATAACGGTGAGTAACATTGCCCTACTTCCAAATGAGGGTTTTTAATGCGCAATATTCTAAGTTAATTAAAAATTAATTCTATAGAAATCGCGCACAACATTGCTTAAATTTTTTTCCTGATCCGCAAATACAAGCCTGCTTCATCGTCACATTTTGATCTGTCGTTGGATCTAAAAAATACCACTGTCTATTGATGAATACGAAATTTGAGGTTTCATGATGGACATGTACCTGATCGCCATTTTGGTAATGTGCTTTGAATTCGACTTGAGCGTGGGTTTTATCCAGTCGAGGCAAATGCTGAATAACCTCTAATTTTAACCACTGATTGCTCATCGCCCAATGCCGAATGGCAGCAATGTCTAAATGACTTTGCTGACCAGATGCTGTGGTACTCACAATATAGTCGATTTCATGTTTAGCGAACGCACTATAGCGAGAACGCATGAGCTGTTCAGCACTTTCTGCAACACGCTGACCACGATGTAAAGGTTCACAACAGTGTGTATAAATTCCATGCCCGCAAGGACAATTGAGTTCGGACATCAATATTCCAAAAAAAAATAGCACCTAATGAGATGCTATTTTAACTGAGTTTAAATCATTCTGATGGGTCTTGTTTTACGATGGGTACAATATGTACTTTTTCGATTTTATGACCATCCATTGTAACCACCTCAAATAGATATCCTTCTGCTTCAAAGGTTTCTCCATTTTCAGGTAAATGTCCTAAATGGAATAAGATATAACCAGACAGCGTAGAATACTGTTCTGACTCATCAACTAAATCACGATCAAGCAATAATGAAATATGACGAATATCAGTTGAACCCTCGAGCATGAGTGAACCATCCTCTAAGCTTTCAACTGCAGTTTCTATTTCATTTTCGTTCGGGAATTCACCGGCAATCGCTTCTAAAATATCAATCGGTGTTGCAATACCCTCAATGGAACCATATTCATTGAGAACAATCGCCATTTGTAATGGTGCCTGACGCAATTGATCCATCACCATTAAGACTTGAGCGCTTTCATGGACAATGACAGGCTCTCGAATATGTTTTTCGAAATTAAAATCGCCTGATTCAATATAGTCATTCAAAACGTTATGCGTGAGCACCACCCCAGCAATATTGTCCAGCTCGCCATGTGCAACGATCAAACGTGAATGTTTCATAGAAAGCACTTGATGTTTAATACTTTCAGGATCGTCATTTAAATCGATCCATTCGAGTTCTGGACGTGGGGTCATTAATGATTTGACTGGTCGCTCAGATAAACCTAATACTCCTTGCAACATCACGCTCTGGTATACCGCATTCTCATCCGAGAACATTTCCTCTACCAACGCTTGGGTAGCCAAGACATCATCTGTATTTGCCGATTGAGCATCTGCCGTTTTTGACTTACCACCCAGCATACGAATGACGGCAGAAGCTGTTTTAAAACGTAAATCAGTCGTTGTTACCGTTTTTTCTTGGTTGCGGCGCATCAATTGATTTAAAAACTCAATCAGGACAGAGAAACCAATTGCAGCGTATAGATAACCCTTCGGAATGTGGAAGCCTAGGCCTTCGACAACCAATGAGAAACCGATCATCATCAAGAAACATAGACACAGAATCACCACAGTTGGATGCTTATTCACAAAGTCCATGAGGGCTTTAGAGGCCCATAGCATGATTCCTATCGCAATAATTACGGCGATCATCATGACCGAAAGATCTTTGACCATACCGACTGCTGTAATCACACTGTCGAGTGAGAACACTGCATCCAATACCACGATCTGTACAATGACCATCCAAAATGCAGCATGAACAGGATTTTCTTCTTTAACATGAACTTTACTTTCTAGACGTTCATGTAGTTCTAAAGTTCCCTTCATTAACAAGAAAATACCGCCAAAAATCAAAATAAGATCTCGGGCTGAAAACGGATGATCAAAGATATGGAATAATGGATTCGTTAACGTGATAATCCAAGCGATTGACGCCAAAAGTATTAGGCGCATGCCAAGCGCGAGCGTTAAGCCTAAAATTCTGGCTTTATTGCGTTGCTCAGGCGGCAGTTTTTCCGCCAATATCGCGATAAAGACGAGATTATCAATCCCGAGAACAATTTCTAAAATAATTAAAGTTAAGAGTCCCACCCATGCGGAAGGATCAGACATCCATTCAAAAATCATGAGTTACACTCCCACGTTTCAGGAAGATGGGATTCATTTAAACCAAAGTGATGAGGCAAAGTTATAAATGCAGTATTTAAATTTAGAAAATAAATAATATTTTGTTCTATTGAGCGATGTCGATCACTACTCATATTGATGTATTGGTTGCCGAACAGATTTTCAGTATAGAAAAGATTTTATTGCAATTCACTATTTTTTCGGTGAATCAAGATTGGCTTTATCAATCATTTTGGAATGAAACTACAAAATATTTCAAAAAATTCTTATTTATCTATACAGTTGTCACCTTTCTTGCTTAGATTAAACTGCATGATGAAGTTAATTTAAAAAAGGTGAGTAAATAAATATGAATACAAGCGTTCTTAATAACACCTTAGAGACCAATACATCAGTTAAATCAAAAGCAACTCAATGCCTTATTGCACTTTATTGTGGTTCTCGTTTTGGCAATAATCCTATTTACCAACAAAAAGCCATTGCTTTGGCTGAAAAAATTGCAAGGCAAGGATTTGGCATCGTATATGGTGGTGCAAGTATCGGATTAATGGGACAAGTCGCAGATACAGTCATTGAAAACCATGGTGAAGTTGTTGGCGTGATTCCTGAATTTATGCTTGATTACGAGGTTGCCCATAATCAATTAACAGAACTTCACGTGGTAAGAACAATGC
This sequence comes from Acinetobacter sp. 25-47-122, assembly GCF_056779695.1. Classification (NCBI taxonomy): domain Bacteria; kingdom Pseudomonadati; phylum Pseudomonadota; class Gammaproteobacteria; order Moraxellales; family Moraxellaceae; genus Acinetobacter; species Acinetobacter sp. 25-47-122. The sequence continues at coordinate 17,822 of NZ_JBWYIJ010000003.1, read as the reverse complement.
ATGAACGCAAAGCCATGATGGCTGAACGTGCTAGTGCTTTTGTTGCACTCCCGGGAGGTTTAGGTACATTTGAAGAAATCTTAGAAATCGCAACTTGGGGACAGTTAAATCAACACCAAAAACCAATGATTATTTATAACGTCAATGGATTCTATAATGCCTTGATTGCACAACTCGATCATGCAGTAGAAGAAGGTTTTCTACCTGCTCAACATCGGGCAAAAATCATCGTATGCGAGCATTCACATCAAATCATCAATGCCATCGCAAACATGAAATGCCCTGAACAATTCGTGGTCTAAATTCAACAAGACTTTAAAGCATTACGCATGACGAGTAAAAAATAAAAGAGCCATATGGCTCTTTTATCATACATCTACACGATCAGGCTCTAATTCAACGTGATTTGATACGTTGCTGTAGTACCACTGACTTCATTCCCTACAATCAGTAAAGGCGTACCCGTTTGAGATTCTTTTGCGGAAACAAAGGTTAATCCTTCCGGACCTAAGTCTCCTGCCTGACCTGCCTCGATATCGGCAGTGGTTGCATCAAGTTTTCGCGAATGAATATATTGCACAAATTGGGGTTGGGCAGGATTGGAGATGTCATATACCATCACGCCTCCAACTCGTTCTAAACCAATAAATGCATAAGTTTTCTGGCCGATTTGACCTATCACCACGCCTTCTGGCTCTGGTCCCTTATTGTCACTACGATTATCGAACCCTGCTTCTTCATGGTTTGCATTAAAGATCTCAGGATGGTGCTGAGCAATATATTGTTCAAAATCATCACCCGAATCCCAAACCAGCTCTAATCCTGTTTGAGCATCATTTTCTGTCCAAATACTGACAGATCGTGCCCCGAAGCTATATAAATGATCATAAACCAAATTGCCTCGAGCATTGAGTTTAGGTGTGCCATCAGTATTCTTTTGATAACCTTCAGTCCAAGTGATATTCAAACGACCAAGCATCTTGTCTTCACGGCATCCTTTAGCATCGCCATCGATCGCTCCACAATATGCAAAATGCAGAGGATTCAATTCAGCACCTTTCGCCAGTGCTCTTAATTGTGGTGGCAGATCTTCCCCTTGCCGTCTGTCGAAACCATCTTTATGAAATAGATGCTTCACACGCCATTCTTCAATAAAACCGTTTTTAATATTGCCTTGAGCATTCGGGTTATCCTTTAATTTTTCTCCCCAATATTCAGGATCATCTTCACCCCAAGCACGAGCATCCCCTTCATTGGCAGTGACAATATACGTTTTACCATTGACTTCGTAACTTGAGATCGCATCTGGCATATATAAGCCACGAACATGCTGCCAAGTTTGAATATTGATCTTCGCAAGACCATTTTCACCATCGGCATCACTGACATCTAAACCATGACCTTGTAAGCCATGATCTTTAAAACCGAGCGGATAGACTGCCATAACTTTGGCATTCAAAACATCCACTTTAGCTAAGGCATTATTTTCCTGTAATGCGACCCATGCAATTTTGCCATCTGCGCTGAGTGTGATGTATTCAGGTTCAAAATCTTGCGCTACTGTTGCATTTGGACCATAAATTCGCACACCTTGATCACGTAATAGCTGTGCTTGACTGTCAAAGGCTTTGAAGTCAGCTGTTTTTGCAACTGGTTTGTTCAAATTTGAGAGATCAATGATTGAAATCGAACCTTCGGGATCAATCGCATAATCATGAGATGGCTCTCCTTCATTCGCCACCAATAAGGTTTTACCATCTGCACTAAAAGTCAGCATATCGGGTAGAGAACCCACTGGAACTTGGGCAATAAAGCTCGAATCATTGGCATTAAAAAGTGCCACGATTCCTGGATCTGTTTTATCTTTGGCTTGTACAGCCAAGGCAACAATTCCATTTTTGACAGCAACACTATTTACTTCCGAGTCTGTTAAATAAGATTTAGCATCTAAAGAGCCAATCCATTTAGGTTGCTGAGGTTGGCGATAATCAAAAATATCAACCACGCCTTCTTTTGCGTTTACAACAAACAATCTTTGGCTTTGTGCATCATAGGCAGGTATCTCTGCTGCGCTGACCGCAAAACCACGACTTTCTGTACGACTGAGATAGTTGAGTTCAATCGATTCAGGCGTAATATCTGGTACTGATGTGATATTGTTAGTGTCATCATTACATGCCCCTAGCCCCAATGCACACATTGCGATCACAAGTGCGTTAGACTTTAGCTTCATTTTTTTAATCTTCTTATGGTGTTGTTGGCAACAACTTTATGACCATGCGATGACAATGCTGTGACCATTAGATTGCAATTTTGTTGCAAATCTTTCGTAAATAAACCACAAGTGATACAGAGAAACAGTTTTAAAATATTAACTTACTAATATGATCCTACAAGATGAGCAGCACAGCACACCAACCCTTACAGCCTGAGTTTAGATTATTGGTGTTTTTGGTCTCGATCGGCTTTTTTATGCAAGGTCTAGACACAACTATCATCAATACTGCGATTCCTGCAATCGCTCATCACCTCAATGAAGATCCTCTACACATGCATAGTGTCGTGGTGGCTTATGTATTGTCAGTCGCAGCCTGTATTCCACTCAGTGGTTGGCTGGCTGACCGATTTGGTGTCCGAAATATTTATTTTTCTGCAATTATCATTTTCACTTTGGCATCGCTCGGATGTGCATTTTCTTCTAATTTAAATGAGCTGTTATTTTTCCGAGTGATTCAAGGGATTGGAGGTGCTTTACTGCTTCCAGTTGGGCGTCTTGCAATGTTGAAAATCATTCCTAGAACCCAATTCCTTGCAGCCATGTCTCTGATGAGTCTTGCTGGTCTGATTGGTCCCTTAATCGGTCCTACTCTTGGCGGATGGTTAGTGGAGTACGTGACTTGGGAGTGGATTTTCTTAATTAATATTCCTATTGGACTCATTGGAGTTTTTCTCACATTTAAAGCCATGCCAAATGTGACTGAGACCCATGTTGCTAAGTTTGATTTTTTTGGCTTCTTGTTATTAGTCATCGCGATGGTTGGCTTAAGTTTAGGGATTGAAAATTTTGCTAGCCCCTATCTTCCACTATGGTGGAGTATTGTTCTTATTGTGTTTGGTTTATCTGCAAGTGCTTGGTACATGGTGCATGCCCATACCCACCAAAATGCTCTATTTCGTGGGAAACTATTCAAAAATCAAATTTTCGCGATTGGTATTGTAGGCAACTTTTTTGCCCGCTTAGGCGGCAATGCGATGCCTTTTCTTATCCCCTTAATGCTACAAGTTGCTTTTGGTTTTGAACCATTTATTACCGGTTTACTTATGATTCCAACGGTATTGGGTTCACTGGCATCAAAACCGATCATTCGCCAAATTATTCAACGATTTGGGTATCGTCGTGTGTTATTAGTCAATACCTGCCTTATTGGCTTATGTATTGCAAGTTTTGCCCTCACCTCAGCCGAAACACCTTTATGGCTAAGAACATTGCATTTCTTCATCTTTGGCATGTTGAACTCACTGCAATTTGTTTCTATGAATACGCTAACCTTAAAGGATTTGCCTCAACAAGATGCTAGTAGTGGTAACAGTTTTCTCTCGATGATTATGATGGTATCCATGAGTATTGGTGTAGCGCTTGCAGGTACACTGGTCAATGTGTTCACCGCTTATCTTGGTACTGCACAAATGCAACAGGCCTTCCAATGGACCTTAATTTTAATGGGCTCAATTAATATTATTACCATGTTTATTTTTTGGAAAATTCCGAAAGAAATGGATGATGACTAATGAATATGGATTCTAGATACTGTCGCTACCATTTACGTTTATTCGCGTTATGATATTAATCATATTTCGCACCAATCTTTAAGTGCTCATGAATTCAAAAAATAAGCAGCATATCTATTCGCAGAAGATTATCTTGTGGACCTCCCTTTTAGGTGCAGCCCTGATCGCACTCATGGTCGGATTATTGAGCTTTTTCTTTTTGCCGTTTCAACCAGCAACAGCTCAAGAGTATCCAATCAAAGGATTTGATGTCTCACATCATCAAAAAGAGATTCACTGGTCGCAAATTCCAAAAAAGGAATACCAATTTGTCTACCTCAAAGCAACAGAAGGTGGCGACTTTAAAGATCGAAAATTTCAGGATCATTGGCTTAAAGCACGCGAGCATGGTTTTAAAGTCGGAGCGTATCATTTCTATCGACTTTGCCGTGATGGGAAAGTTCAGGCATTAAATTTCATTGATTCTGTGCCACGTAAAGAAGATGCCCTTCCCCCAGTCATTGATTTGGAATACGACAGCAATTGCATCAATACCTATAGCAAAGAAAAACTGTTACATGAAATCGATGTTATGCACGATTTGCTGCATCAACATTATGGCAAACAACCTATCTTTTATGTTTCTAAAGCCTTCTATAACATCGTACTTGCGGGTGCTTTTACGGATACCCCACTCTGGGTACGTGAATACACCACTCAACCTGAATTAAAAGACAATCCAGATTGGATCTTTTGGCAATACACCAATAAAGGCACAATTAAGGGTATTTCTACACCAGTGGATTTGAATGTATTTAATGGCGATCAAAACGACTGGATAAAATTTCTAAAATTAAATCAAATTGAGCCATAAATCTTAAGGAGTCAGTACGTTACAACTAAAGAGATCTAACTAAAAAATAGAGTGCAACTGGGCTCAAGCAAGCGAGTTACGCTTTATAAGGATGACATGATGTCGCTTAAAAAAGGGATTTTAACGGTGATTGGTCTTTTGGCTGTCACGCTCATGGCTGCGTTTTTTTATTTATGGCAACCATCAGGAAAGCTCTCCGAATTTAATCAATGGAAGGCTAAAATAGACCAACCCGTCAGTGAACAAAAATTAAATGTTCGCTTTTTTGGCGTTTCCACATTGCTATTTGATGATGGTAATTCACAAATTCTAATTGATGGTTTTTTTAGTCGACCATCTCTCATGACTATTGCTTTACAACGCCTTTCCAGTGATCAAGCACTGCTTCACAATATGATTCAGGACCATGAGCTTAAACGCCTCAAAGCCATATTGGTGACCCACAGTCACTATGATCATGCTCTGGATATCTCAGTGCTCGGAACTTCACTCCCAAAAACTCACATCATTGGTTCGTTGAGTACATTAAATATAGCACGAGGCGGCAAAGTGCCTGAGCATCAATTGAAACTGGCTGTGCCTTTTCAAGCACTACAATTGGGTGCATTTCGTATTACGCCTATTCCCTCACAACATACGCCACCTACAGCAGTGAACAATGATTTAGGTGAAGAGATTCTGCATCCACTGCCTCAGCCAGCACGTTTTTATGAGTTTAAAGAGGGCGGTAGTTTTGATTACTTGATTGAGCACAATAATCGCAAAATTTTAGTTAAAGCCAGTACAGGCGCGCTTCCTAATCAATTTCAAAAGTTAAATGTAGATGTCTTGTTTTTAGGAGTTGCTCAGCTTTCTAAACAATCACCCGAGTTTCAACAACAGTATCTCGCTGAAACTATTGATCAGTTGCAACCTAAAGAAGTCATTCCAATTCATTGGGACAATTTCTTTAAACCACTTTCACAACCTTTAGAATTTCTACCACGAATAGCAGATCATTCTCCGAAAAGCCTACAACTCGTGATTGATCATGCACAGCATCAAGGTCGAAAGGTGACTTTACTGACGGAGCCTTACGCATACCCAATAATCAGCTCAACGACGCCTTAATTATGGGTTAAAATTAAGGCATCTCATGATTGATTGAACATTTTGCGAAAGATAATTCATATCGATATGGATGCTTTTTACGCTTCTGTGGAGCTTAGAGAGCGTCCAGAATTAAAACACTTACCTGTGGTCATTGCATCTCATCACCCACGGGCCGTCGTTGCAGCAGCATCATACCCAGCTCGTGAGTATGGCTTACGTTCTGCCATGTCGATGACACAAGCTAGAAAACTTTGCCCACAAGTGATCGTCATTGAGCCAAATTTTTCTAAATACCAACATGTTTCAGCTCAAATTCATGAGATATTTCAAAAATATACCAGCATCATCGAACCCTTATCGCTGGATGAAGCATATCTGGATGTCACTGAAAATTTACAACAGATTCCAAGTGCTACTGAAGTTGCGATGCATATTCGTGATGAAATATTTCAGCTTACTGGATTGACCGCCTCAGCAGGCGTTGCACCAAATAAGTTTTTAGCCAAAATTGCATCTGATTGGAATAAACCGAATAGCATTTGTGTGATCAAACCCAATCAGGTGCAACAGTTTATCTATGATCTTCCACTCAAAAAAATCCCTGGTGTAGGAAAGGTCACACAGGAAAAATTAAAAGCTTTGCAACTCGAAACACTCGGGGATTTACAGCAGGTCGAAGAAAACTTTCTCACTCATCATTTCGGAAAATATGGCAAACAATTATTTCTCTATGCTCAAGGGATCGATGAGCGACCTGTTCAAAGCGAACGTCAAAGACAGCAAATTTCTAAAGAAACCACGTTTGATGAAGATCTTTTTTTAAACCAATGTGATCAATTTTGGACTTCACTGCTTTCTCGTGTTTGGCAAAATCTTCAAAACAAGGAAATGATCGCTAGAGGTATCAGCGTCAAACTCAAACTTAAAAATTTTCAAGTTTTACAACACTCTAAAAGCTTTAAACAACCTTTCAATCACATAGAGGATTTGCAACTGGCACTCAAATTATTGTTAATGGAAATGAATATTCCTGATGAATATCAGTTTAGACTCATTGGTGTTGGGGTGTATCAACTTTCAGAAAAACAACAAGACACGCAACTCAATTTATTCGGATTGTAAATTTCGTCTAGTTTTCATGCAAAAGAACAAAATTAAGTCAATTTTTTTCGCCTTTTTTTCCTTTTTAGAGTAATCTAATCGCGCAATACATTTACCCATGTGTCTGCTGAGATGTTGTTAGAAGACCTATATCTAACACATTTGTCCTGTGATTGGCGTGACAATCCATCCGAATATTACAGGGCACTCTAATCTGAATGGGTACAATGTCCTTTCCCTCCAAATATTTCTGATCTCCTCCCATAAAAATAAACTTTCAGAGATACAGCAATTAAACCGAATTCATAGTTCCACTTCCCCTATACTTTCTAAATCCTATACGGCATTTCATAATCTATATTTATATCTATAAGGGATGAGCTTTATGTCTGTTCAACGTTTACACGTTCAAAAACGTTTTTCTGAGGTCGCTATTTTTGGTCACTTCGTTCATCTGGCAGGTCAGTTAGCAGAAGACACGTCGCTCGACATTCGTGGACAGTCACAACAAACCTTTGACATTATTGACCGTTTATTGGCTGAAGCAGGTACAGATAAAAGCCATATCATGTCTGTGACAATCTATCTAAAAGATATTGAAAAGGATTATGTAGCATTCAATGAAGTTTGGGATGCATGGGTTTCTGATATTCAAGCCCTACCGCGTACATGCGTAGAGGCCAAACTGTATCATCCCGATGTTCTTGTTGAGTTAACGGTAATAGCCGCGAAACCTTGATAAAAAAAGCATGCCTGAGCATGCTTTATTATTTCAAAGATGATTAGCTAAATGCGCGAATATCTGCCAATCGCCCAGCACTATACTTTTCTAATTTATGCTCAATCACGGATTCGTCTACCCATTCAATTGGCATTTCCTCGGTGTACTCATCCAAAAAATCACGTCTTAACTGCACATATTCTGGCACAGCATGGTAAGAGATCACTTTGTATCCCGCGGTTTCAAGTAATGCATTTTGAAACTGTAAAGTATGTCCACGTTTGAATGAAAATTTATCTTCTAAACTGACAATGGCAAGAACTTTACAATCCTTATTCATCACCACAAAATCAGCAAACATTGACTCATATTTACGGCGTGTACGTGGTAACTTTGTGGTCAGTAAGGCGTCAAAAGAGACATGTGCCAAAATATGCGCATTTGGCATGATTTCTTTAAGACGATTGAAAGTTACTTGCTGATAGGGGCTAAACACTGCTCTTTGACGGAGCATGCTATCAGAGGGTTGTTGATGCTTTAATCCTTTATAAGCAATGAACAACACCACAGCGAGTATGATCACACTCGCGATGATCATGATATCCATGACTAGTATCCTTATTTGAATTCTTATCGTTAATTTCTTTTTTAAACTACTTCAAAAAACACAACTTTTATTATTGTTTCATTATGCTGATGCTAAACATCGCATAGTCCAAGTGAAAAGCGCTCCAGACCAAGCTTATATTAAACATGTTCCGCACTTATTGGCTATAGTCTAAAACATGAACCACATCACACTATTACATAATTGTTGGACAATGAAAAATTTTTCATTTGAAGATAATACAATATCACCTGAAATGAAAAACTCAAAACCACACTAAACTACTAATTTAAATGATTTTATTTGAATAAAAAAGAGATTGATCCAAATCAAGCCCAATATTCCGATAAAATGAGCATCACCGAAAATATTGTATAGAAAATGTTCAAAAAAGGACGCCGCAGCGTCCTTTTAAAAGAAATTATCATTTATGCACGAGACTTGGGTTTGGATTTACCCTTAGGTTTCCCCTCGCCAAAAGGTTTTTTGCGATCTCCAGTCTCACGTGGTGGCAAACCAGTGTGCTGTGTCAAGATTTGGCCTTTCTTCGGACGATTATTTTGTCCTTGTGATTGACCACGATTAGCGGTTTGACCCGTACGTTTTTGTGAATCACCTGCAACAGTTGAATTTTTCTTACGTGCAGATTGATATTGACCATCCGTGCCCTGAGGCTGATACGTCGGAATCAAATGTTGCTTAGAATTACCAATTAAGTCCTGACGACCCATTTCTTTCAAAGCTTCGCGCAGTAAAGGCCAGTTATTTGGATCATGGTAACGTAAGAAAGCTTTATGTAAACGGCGGCGTTTTTCACCTTTTACAATGTCGACATCTTCAGTATAACGTGCCACTTTCGCAAGCGGATTTTTACCGGTGTAGTACATGGTGGTCGCAGTTGCCATTGGTGATGGATAGAAGGTTTGTACTTGGTCAGCACGGAAACCATTCTTTTTCAACCAAATTGCAAGGTTCATCATATCATAATCGGTTGTACCCGGATGCGCCGCAATAAAGTAAGGAATAAGATATTGTTCCTTACCTGCTTCTTTACTGAAACGATCAAACATTTGCTTAAAGCGGTCATACGTCCCAATACCCGGCTTCATCATTTTATTGAGAGGGCCTTTTTCGGTATGTTCAGGAGCAATTTTTAAGTAGCCACCGACATGATGAGTGACTAATTCTTTGACATATTCAGGGTTCAATACTGCAAGGTCATAACGTAGACCCGAACCAATCAAAATCTTTTTAATACCTGGTAAAGCACGAGCTTTACGATATAACTGCGTAAGAGGTGCGTGATCAGTATGCAAGTTTTGACAAACACCCGGGAACACGCACGATGGCTTACGACAGTTCTTTTCAATTTCTGGATCTTTACATGCCAAACGATACATATTGGCTGTTGGACCACCTAAGTCCGAAATAATGCCTGTAAAGCCCGGCGCCGTATCACGAATCTTTTCAACTTCACGTAAGATCGATTCTTCAGAACGGTTTTGAATAATTCGACCTTCATGCTCCGTAATCGAACAGAAGGTACAACCACCGAAACAACCACGCATAATGTTCACAGAGAACTTGATCATGTCAAACGCTGGGAAACGCGCATCGCCATAAGATGGATGTGGTAGACGTGCATAAGGCAAGTCGAACACATAATCCATTTCTTCTGTGGTTAATGGAATTGGCGGTGGATTGATCCAGACATCACGCTCACCATGCTTCTGCACGAGTGCGCGCGCATTCCCTGGATTGGTTTCTAGATGCAAAATACGGTTTGCATGGGCATAAAGCACTGGATCATTGGCAACTTCTTCAAAAGAAGGTAGACGAATCACAGCCAATTCACGTGGTGGCAATTTATGTTTAATCGCCTTAGATGATGGCTGTAACTGCACAATTTGAGTATCTGCATCCAAATTGTCGCCTTCACGAACAATCGGATTGCTGACCACTTCTTTTTGGAAATTCTGATACTGCGTTAAGCTGTTGCCTTTGTCTTTCTCAATTTCACAGCCATCAATATCTTCGGTCATCACATATGGATTGATGATTGGATCAACACGGCCTATGGTATCGACATCATTTGATGCGATCTCAACAAATTTAGCTTTCGCTGCACGGTTATGCTTATTAATAATAAATGCAGTACCACGAACATCAGTAATGTCTGTAATTTTTTCGCCTTTGGCTAGACGGTGCATCACTTCAATGATTGAGCGTTCACCATTACCATACATCAATAGATCGGCTTTTGAATCCATTAAAATAGAACGACGAACTTTGTCAGACCAATAGTCATAATGCGCAATACGACGTAATGAGCCTTCGATACCGCCTAGCAGAACAGGAACATCAGGGAACGCTTCACGACAACGTTGACAATAGACTGTTGCTGCACGGTCAGGACGTTTATTCGGTTGGTTATCTGGAGAATAAGCATCATCTGAACGGATCTTACGGTCAGCCGTATAACGGTTGATCATAGAGTCCATGTTACCTGCCGATACGCCCCAAGCAATATTTGGTTTACCAAGTACACGGAATGCTTCAACATTCGTCCAGTCTGGTTGGGCAATAATACCAACACGGAAACCTTGCGCTTCAAGCACACGGCCAATGATACCGGTTACAAATGATGGATGATCGATATAAGCATCACCACAGACAAAAATAAAGTCACAACTATCCCAACCGAGTTGGTCCATTTCCTCGCGTGACATCGGCAAAAAAGGCGCGGGTTCAAAACAAGACGCCCAATATTTGTCGTAATCAAACAACGCTTTTGGCGCAGTCTGAGCGGTATAAGCAGTAGACATGGCTAGCAATTCTCGGCTGGCAGATGGAAGATCAAAAATTAGATCAAAGATGAAAGCCGATCATTTTACCATGAATTCAACTCAACTTGCTTGATTAAAAAACAATCAAATACAACTGCTTAAATTTTCTATTCATCACTGATGACCTAAGACCTGTTTCTGTACATTTAACATACAACCAAATCTAAACAAAAAATAATATGCATTTAATTTCAGCAACTTGAGCTTAGCAATTGACTCAATTCCTTTACGACTGATGATTTGGGTAATAAACAAAGTTGCTTTTCATTTTTATAGTGTTTAAAAAAACGAAAGGCGTTTAATCGTGCTCAAAATAATACTCACAACCGTTGCCACCATGATGGCTTTATCAATTTCCAATTTGGCTTGGACTCAAACTAAAATTCCACAGTCTTACCAGCAACAAGCAGCTTGGCAACAATTACAACAAAGACTCCCTTTGAAATTTCGTATCAACGACCAAAACAAACCACATGAGTACTACTGGAGTTGGAATGATTACCGTGTACATGTCGATGCTTATCCCAATACTAAAGCGCCAGCCAAAGTCATTTTATTACATGGCGTAGGTACAAATGGTCGTCAGATGAGTTTAATCCTTGGGCGTCCACTTGCCCAAAAAGGGTATGAAACCTTCGCATTGGATTTACCCGGTTATGGTCTGACGCAATACCCTTCAAAAAAAGAAATTCGTTATGATCATTGGGTGAAATTGGTCAATGATTTTGTGAACGAACAAGCTCAAAAAGATGATCGTCCTATTTTCCTTTATGGACTCTCAGCAGGTGGAATGCTCACCCTACATGTGGCTATGCAGAATCAACATGTCGATGGCATCATCGGAATGACCTTTCTCGATCAAGAGTTTAAAGACGTTCAAAAAGGAACCATGCGTTTTAGTGCTCTAAGCCCTGTTCTTTTGCCAAGTATGAAAGCAGTAGCACATACCCCTTTGAAGCAAATCACCTTACCTATGTCCTTGGTCTCAAAGATGTCAAAACTCACCAATGACCCTGAAGCCTTAAGAATCATGTTGGCTGATAAAACATCTGCAGGTAATAGCATGAGCGTGGAGTTTTTAAACAGCTATATGCATTACCAAAAACCATATCCTTTGACTCAGTTTAATCAAGCACCTGTGTTGCTGACTCAACCTGAACAGGATCAATGGACTCCTTTAAAATTGAGCCAACCTGTTTTGAAACAGTTGAAAGTACCTTATCGTGTGATGAGTTTACAAAATGGCGGGCACTACCCTGTGGAGCAACCTGCATTAGATCAGCTGGTAAAATACAGTGATCAATTCATTCGTGAAAATTTAAAACGCTAAATTGATCTATTGAACGATAAATGAATCACTTAGATTGTTTTGTAAGCATTTTCCTACAATCATCTCTTCCATTGTCGGCTATGCATATCAACGACACTGGACTATTCTTAAACCATCAGGAAACAGGAAGTTTCCCAAACAAAAAACAACAATAATAAGTTTGAGCATCAGGACGTGAGGTACGACAGGAGTTATACCTAAAAGCAGCCGATACGAAGAAAAGCCCATCAGGAAGATGGGCTTTTCTTTTTCTTGCACATAGAATTTTTAAGCACACTACACGTTGTCACGCTTGTAAAACAATTATTCACCATGCTTTTTCGCTTTCACAACACTTTCATGCATTCCATTTGTTAGTTTTAAAGTGTGTCACGCAACAACTCTGACTGTAATTTCCAAAGTGCAAGCGACTTATGCTGTTCCTACAACACGGAATATCCTAGTGCAAACGGCTTGCATACAAAATTTTAAAGATTGAGGATGTGAACATGGCAAAAGCTTTATTTATTACTGCAAATTTTGGTGTTGAAAAAGATGAATTAATCAAACCCTTAGCATTTTTAAAATCAAAAGGGATTGAAACCTATCATGCTGCTGAAGAAAAGAAATCTGTTCAGACTGTGGTTGGGGATCAAGAGCCTTCAGATCAAGTTCAACCTGACATAAGCTTTGATGAAGTCAATGCAAACGACTATGACATCCTGATTATTCCTGGGGGAACGGTCAATGCGGATAACTTGCGAATTCATCCACAGGTTCAAAAATTGATTCAAAGTTTTGCTGACCATCAAAAACCAATCGCAGCTATTTGTCATGCGCCTTGGACATTAATTGATGCGCAACGTATCAAAGATAAAAATCTGACGTCTTACAAGTCAGTAAAAATTGATTTAGAAAATGCAGGCGGTAAATGGGTCGATGAAGAGGTGCATCGTTGTAATACTGGCGGTTGGCCGCTCATTACTTCACGTTGTCCTGATGATATTCCTGCATTTAATGAAGCCATTTATAAAGAATTGACGCAGTCTTAAACGATTAAAACCCCTTTTTAGGGGGTTTATTTTACATGTTTTACAGACTTTTTAAGTAATCTACGATTTGTTGCTCGCCTGCCATTTCAGCGAGTTCTAAAGCAGTAAATTGACCTTTGTAAGCAACATTTGCACCTTTTGCGACTAGCAGTTGTACTACATCTAAATACCCATTCTCTGCGGCTGCTTGAAGTGCGCTATAACCTTCATCATCAATTTGGTTTACATCAGCTCCGTTGTTTAAAGCTGTTTCAACTTCTGTAATTTCGCCTAATGAAGCCCAATAGATGAGTTCAGGAAGATGGAGTTCGTCGTCATCTTCAGGGATTGGGGAGATGGAATTGAATTGCATGATAATTAGATCCAAATAATTTTTTATGTTTAACAAACATACTTATATATTATCAAGCACTCAATTTACTTTTAGAGTTTTTATTAAATATTGTCTTCTTCTTTGATATAGCAAAATTCCCTCAATAGAATTTACCTTATCCTTAGGTTCTTTAGGTATCAACGGAATATCATTCGCAATCGAAAATAATCCATTCTTTACAACATTTATGTCTTCTTCATTATTTAAACTTACCATTAGATCAGCCAAGTCTTTCTGTACCTTATCTAATTTGATCGAAATTTCATCTACCTCTTGCCCATGTTCAGAAGAATTTTTTATATTTTCAATTTGAGCAGAAATTTTATTTAAAGCACCAACCACTCCTGTACGAGCCTCCAAACGTATTACGTTTTGATTTTTAGCACCTGTATTAAATTGAACTTCTGAAACTATATATTCTGCCAATCTTTTAGAGTCTTGATAAAGATATTTTATACCCTCTCTAAAGTCTGGATAATTACAAATTCCTGTGGCAATCAAAGTGCCAATAATTGTAATCCTCGCAATTAAAGAACCCTCTTCAAAATCAATTTGTATTGAAACATCATTGCCTAAAAAGAATGATGTTCTACTAGCAACAAAATTCTCAATATGCTTTTTAAAGTTATCAAAATCATTTATTGAATCAAAATCAACCAGAGTAGGCTCAACATGAATGTATGCTTGACTCAATATATTTTTATTAATGTAGTCAGCCACTTATATCCCTTTAATTGTTTAAAAATTAGAATATAAGTTTTATATAAATTTAAATCAATTGTCTCACAAGAATTTAAAAGCCCCCTTACGGAGGCTTTTAAATTCTTTAAGCTTTTGCAATGCTCGGCTGACTTGAACCAACCTTTTCAGATTCACTTTCATTCATAATCAAAGCAACTGCAATCGCTGTAATTAACACAGGTAAACCAACCGCCATAAAGTTGAAATGTGCTGGTAAGTTCATGCCCAATAAGCCGCCAATCAAGATTGGACCAACAATTGCGCCCATACGACCAATCGCAGACGACCAGCCAATACCTGTTGAACGAACTGCCAATGGATAGTACTGAGCTACGTAGCTGTATAACAACATCTGTGAACCAATCGATGCAGCACCTGCCAAGAACACCAAGATGTAAAGTAACAGCATATTCGACTGGAAGCCCATTAAGCTCATCACAATCGCACCCATTAGACCCAAGAACATCAATACAGGTTTTAAATGGTAACGGTCTGCCAAGATACCACCGCCAACGATCCCCACTACCGCACCAACATTCATGACCATCATGAACATTAAGCTATTATCCATTGAGTAACCCGCAGCCATCATCAATTTCGGTAACCAGCTGCTGAGAGCGTACATGGTTAATAAGCATGTAAAGAATGCAACCCAGAATAACAATGTATTTACAGCGCGACCACGACGGAACAAGCTGACAACAGTTGCCGATTCAGGCTCATCTACATGATCCAGCTCGAAAGTTGTATCTTTCTCAACTTTTACTTTAGGTTCAATCTTCGCCACGATTTGACGAGCTTCTTCCTGACGATTTTCTTTTACGATGAAAGTTAAAGATTCAGGTAAGAATTTCCAAATAATTGGAAGTAAAAGTAATGGAATACCTGCGATAAAGAACATGATTTCCCAACCAAAACTTGGTGTAAACCATGAACCTAATAATGCAGCCATCACACCACCTACCGCATAACCACTAAACATAGTAGTTACCAAGGTGCTACGCATTTTTTGAGGTGCATATTCTGAGGTCAAAGCCACAAGGTTTGGCATAACACCACCAATCCCTAAACCTGCCAAGAAACGCAAAATACCGAACTCAGTTGGATTGGATGCAAAACCACCCGCAAAGGTTAATCCACTGAATAAAATAATACAGATCATAATGACTTTTTTACGGCCAATCTTATCTGCTAAAGAACCAAAAATCATTGCGCCAAACATCATCCCTGCAAGTGCAGTACTTGCGAGCATGCCTGCTTGAACAGCACTTAAACCCCATTCATCCATCAATAATGGTAAAACTACGCCATTAATTGCTAAGTCATAACCATCAAACAGGATAATGAGTAAACACCAAGCGACAACATTGAAGTGAAATGGTGTGAATTTAGCATGGTCAATAATTTTATTGACGTTCATTGCTTGCTGTGACATTCCTCACCTCCTGTGAGAGATCGTATTTCAATAATCTTTAAGCACGATCCAACCAACTTTGAATTTAATTGTTGTGAGCGACGCATCAAAATCGTGTGCTTAAAGTCTGTGAGGTAAATTTCACATAATTCTGTGTTAATAAAAATTGAACGTTAGTCTAAAATCCAATCAAAATTGGGCTTTTTATCCAAATATCGCATTAGACCAAAGTTTGTTTGACTTATGATAATCAGGGTCTTCATCATTTTGACTGATATGTAGTGATAAGATCTAGCTCAAATACAAATTTATTGAATCAACCACTCCATTATTATATTTTTCACTTATTTTAATAAAAAACCTCATAGATCAAAATCCATGAGGTCTCGAACAATTAATATAACTTTTTGTCTAATTTAATCTGAATAATTTCATTATCATCTGCAAGTTTTCCATTACGTCCACTTGAACCTGGAAAATTATTGTCATTCAACACTGTGATTAAATCAGGTCCTTCAATCACAATATCTTCAATGGTAAAGAATGGAAAACCGAAACGCTCACCCGTCATAATATCGCCCTCACGTGGCGTACCATATAATAAATTTGGATTCGCAATATCCATTAAATTGGCCAAGTCAGTCTTATTAACCAACTGCTTCGGTTCATTCAGTTGTATGCGAACTAATTTCTTAAAACCACCAATATTATTTTCAGTATCATCACGCTCAATCACAACACCTTCATTTTGACTAAATAACTGGAAATCACCAATTGCTGTTGCTTTAGGGTCGAGCTCAAAATAGTAATGGTCATTTGTATATGCTTTTTTAGCAATATCAAATTTTGAAATTAATAAATGTCTTTGCGCATTCTTGCTTAATGGTTTTTCCAGCATTGGATATAAATATTGACCATCTGGAGAAATAGCCATGCCTTCAAATCCACCACTTCTTTGCACGAGCGCATTTTCTATTTCAGCCGCACTTTGATGAAGTTGATTTTGTGGAGATCGAAGCTCTTCTCCTTCTTTTTCAGGATGAGGCAATGCAATCGGAGCACTCTTTAAGACACCATCAGCACTAAAATGCAGTAAAAATGGACCGAATTCATCTCCGATCCAAATATCACCATTTTTATCACGCTGTATAGATTCCGGATCAAAATCAGCACCAGTTAAAAGGCGTTCTGGCGTACTCTCATTGACAATTTTGAATGGTACTAACTTATTCGGATCACGAAGCTGTATATGAGACAGTACTTTAACGTTATTTGAGTTGGTCTTAGCAGTTCTAAAATCTACTGAAATATTATAAAGACGTAATAGATAGTCTGCTGAGTTATCTTGTGCCCCAAATCCATTATCAGACATTACAAGATACGTTCCATCAGCATTTTTTAATGCCCCAGAAAATCCTTGAACTGGCTGACCTTTAAATGGCGGATAAATACCATTTGCACCTTTAACATAAAGTCCTGAATCTGGTCCATCGGCATAGGTAGCCACATCAAGCTTTGCAAATGAAACAAGTGTAGGTTCCTTTATCTGATTTTGTTGATCTGAGGTGATCTTATCATCAGAATCATTACAACCGCTAAGGGCTAAAAATGACAATAGTACTGTGCTTAAAAGTGTCTTCTTCATAAATCCATATGTATCACTTAAGTAAGGACTCATGATTAAACGGCATGATGGTGTCATTCCTCTGACAGATCAATGAAGATTTGATGAAGGCTTTTATTATTAGTTCCTCACTATATAAAAATCTTTATCAGTGAGTTCTAAGATACATTTCCCTTTATATTTAATTCTTTAATTCTTTATTATCCCGCATAAAAAAACACCCCCTTGTATTGAAGGGGGTGTTTAGAATAATGAGCTGGCGATGACTTACTCTCACATGGGTAACCCCACACTACCATC